>CAIOAQ010000407.1 GCA_903856025.1 uncultured beta proteobacterium | reverse complement strand
TGGCAGCTCGAGCAAAAAACGAAAGTACAAGCTCTCAAATTTTGTTCAGACATCAGGGTGTTGGGTCGTGCGGCACCACGGCATGCCAACTCATGCGCATCCGTTTGAGCAGGTCATGAAACAGCTTGGCCTGAACCTTGATGCGGTAATTGGCTTGCGCCATCTGTTCTTCCACCATTTCGGTCACCTGGGTATTCAGCGTGGCCGCAGGCAACACCAGATGCGCCTCGGACTCGAAGCCATCACGCTCCACGGTGGCACCAGCCTTGCGCGCGATCGCCAACATCACCTTGTTTTCGCTGAGCACATGCAAAAACATCAAGTGCACACCCTGGTTTCGCGCGTGCATCATGGCGCGGTCAAACAACCGTTGCCCAAAGCCCCGGCCACGCGTATGGGCCAAAACCGACACGCCAAACTCGGCGCAAGCATTGAGCTGTTCATCATCCGAATAGGCCAAATGCGCCATGGCGATCAGTTTCAGATGGCGGTTGTAGATGCCAAAAATCTCGTCTCGTTCAAAGTTTAGGCCTGCCACATACCGGTCGATTTGTGCGTCATTGGCGGCAAAACCAAAACGGTAATAGCGGTCATGTGCATCCAGCACTTTCAGGTGGACGGCAATCCGGTCCCGATGGTTTTCACCCAGGGATCGGATCGGCACGACGACATCCGGTGCCCGCGTCACAGAAGGTATCGCCATCTCCAGGGACGAACCAGAATTGGATTCGTCCCTGTGGGCTTGATCGATGCTCGGGATGTCAAACATGCTGCTAAATATAAGGGTTTTCCTTAGGCAAGTGGCCCTAATCTGCTTGAAGTTTGAGCAATTGGTACTCAGGATCGGTACTTTTGACGACCCAGGTCGATAAACTCCAGTGACTATGCAAGGCTCACAAGAGATTCGCCAGGCCCTGTCCCGTGTGGCGGAGTTACGACAAACCACAGGGGGAAAAGGGCCATGGGCTGTCGCCCTCCAGGCGGTCAAACGGCTACAAGCCCAGCGCTTTGCCAGCACGTATCCAGATTTGCTTTCCAACCCGACATTTGCGCCCAGCGCCACCTTTTTTCTGGAAGAACTTTACAGCGCCAAAGACTTCAGCCAGCGTGACGCCCAGTTCGCCCGCATTGCCGGTGCCCTTGAGCGCACCTTTCCAGAGGCGGTACTGGCCACAGTGCGCGCGTTGGCGCAGCTTCACCTTCAGACCGAAGAATTAGACCTGGCCATGGCGCAAACCTGGTGCCTTAGCCGTGAAACCAGCGACGCCACACGTTATTTGAGGGCATGGCGAAGTGTGGGGCAGCGTACCTCGCGTGACTGGCAGTTGGCCACCGTGCTGGACATTGGCCAGACCTTGGGCCGCCTGACGCGCAAACCCGGCTTGCGCCTGATGCTCAAAATGATGCACAAGCCCGCTGAAATGGCCGGTTTGGGTGCCTTGCAGGCGTTTCTGGAGTCCGGCTTTGATCACTTTTCAGGCATGGCCAAAGCCGGTGAGGTCGCCGAGTTTCTGGAAATCATCCGCAGCCGCGAGTCCGACTGGATCGACCGCCTGTTTGATGCCAATGCTGTCACTTGTGAGACTGATTTGGCCCGCACCCTCGGGCTTGCCCCAAGTCCCATCCCCTGAAACCTGCCCCACAATGGCCGCACAGGAGACCTTATGAACCACGTGTGGCTGAACAGTTACCCCCCAGGCGTACCGCATACGGTGCACCCCGAGCAATACCCGTCGCTGGGTGCCTTGCTGGACGAGTCGTTTCGAAAACACGCCGACCGGCCTTTCAGCGTGTGCATGGAACACTGGACCAGTTTTTCCGAGCTGCACCAGCATTCAAACGCGTTGGGTGCCTGGCTGCAGGCGCTGAAGCTGCCTGCCGATGCACGCGTGGCCATCATGCTGCCCAACATTCCGCAGTTCACCGTGACCATGGCTGCGGTACTGCGCAGCGGCTACACCTGTGTCAACGTCAACCCGCTTTACACCGCCCGCGAGCTTGAACACCAGTTGAAGGACTCCGGCTCGACGGTGATCGTGGTGCTTGAAAACTTTGCCCACACACTGGCAGAAGTGATCGACCGAACCTCTATTGAGCATGTGGTGCTGGCCAGCATGGGTGACCTGCTGGGTTTCTGGTACGGGCGCTGGTTGACCTTTGCGGTGCGGCACTTGGCCAAAATGGTGCCCGCCTTCAAGCTGCCGCTGAGCAACGGGCGCACCGTCACCCCCTTCAAGCAAGCCTTGTCCAAAGGCGCAACCCTGCCCTTCAAGTCTGGCAACAGCACCTTGGACAGCATGGCGTTTTTGCAATACACCGGTGGCACCACGGGCCTGAGCAAAGGCGCGGTGCTGACCCACCGCAACATCGTGGCGGCCATCTTGCAGGCCGAGGCCTGGTTCACACCGGCGCTGGGCAAGGTGGGCGACATCCGTGAGGCCAACAACATTGCGGCGCTGCCGCTGTACCACATCTTTGCGCTCACGCTCTCGCTGCTGAGCATCCGCTGGGGGGCGCACATGACGCTGATCCCCAACCCACGCGACATTGGCAAGTTTGTTGAAGTCCTGAAAAAACGCCCGTTCCATTTGCTGCCTGCAGTCAACACCTTGTTCAACGCTCTGCTACAGCACCCGCAATTCAAAAACGTGGATTTTTCCCAGCTGTGCGTGTCGCAAGCCGGGGGCATGGCCGCCTCCAAAGGCACGGCACAACACTGGCTGGAAGTCACCGGCAGCCCGATGATCGAAGGCTGGGGCATGAGCGAAACCTGTGCCATCGGCACCAACAACCCGGTCACCAGCCGGGAATTCACCGGCACCATTGGTCTGCCCCTTCCCAGCATTGAGATTGCTATCAAGGACGAAGCAGGCAACTCAATGAACATAGGGGCTAGTGGCGAGATTTGCATCAAAGGTCCGAACGTCATGACGGGTTACTACCAGCAGCCCGAAGAAACCGCCAACGCCTTCACGCCGGATGGCTTCATGCGCACCGGCGACATCGGCATCATGGACGAGCGCGGCTTCACCACCATCGTCGACCGCAAGAAAGACATGATCCTGGTGAGCGGCTTCAACGTGTTTCCCAACGAGCTTGAAAACGTCATCTCCCTGTGCCCCGGCGTGGTCGAGTGTGCGGCGGTGGGTGTACCGGACGAGAAACAGGGCGAAGCCATCAAGGTGTTTGTCATCAAAGACGACCCCACCCTGAGCGAAGACGATGTGGCGCGCTACTGCCACGAGAACCTGACTGGCTACAAACGCCCCAAGTACATCGAGTTTCGCGACGAATTACCCAAGACGAATGTCGGCAAAATCCTCCGGCGCGAGTTGCGTACCGGAAAGTAGCGTTTGGCAAATGACCACCACCACACCCCTGCAACTGCCCGAAGGCGTCACCGTCTTTGAGCGCGGCTGGCTGTCATCCAACAACATCCTGATCGTCGGCCCCGAGCGCACCGCTCTGGTGGACAGCGGCTACGCCACCCACAGCGCGCAAACCCTGGCGCTGGTGTCGGCGGCGCTTCAAGGTCGGCCACTGGATGTGCTGGTCAACACCCACCTGCACAGCGACCATTGCGGGGGCAATGCGGCACTGCAAGCCCGCTACGGTGCGCTTCACACGCTGATTCCGCCCGGCCACGCCGCCGAAGTGGCTGCATGGGATGCCTACGCCCTGTCCTATTTGCCCACCGGGCAACGCTGCGATCGCTTCAACTTCAGCGCCACACTGCAACCTGGCTCTGAACTTGATTTGGGTGGCCAGACCTGGCAAATTCACGCCGCCCCTGGCCACGACCCGCATTCGGTGATCTTGTTCGAGCCGGTTTCACGCACGCTGATCTCGGCGGACGCCTTGTGGGGCAACGGGTTTGGCGTGGTGTTTCCTGAACTCGACGGTGCCAACGCCTTCATCGAGGTCGGACAAACACTGGATTTGATCGAATCCCTGCAACCGTGCGTCGTCATCCCCGGCCCTGGCCCGGCGTTCAGCGATGTGGCAGATGCCCTGGCACGCGCCCGCAAGCGCTGGGCCAGTTTTGTGAACGACCCCGCCAAACACCTGCACTACGCTGCCAAGGTGTTGATCAAATTCAAACTGCTTGAAACACAGCGCATGGATGGGCAGGCACTGCTGGCTTGGGCGCATGCCACCGAC
>CAIOAQ010000406.1 GCA_903856025.1 uncultured beta proteobacterium | reverse complement strand
TTAGGTGGCTTGTCTGTCCTGAATGGACGGCTTGTTCAATGGATGGGTAACGGCGTGACGCAACAACTGGGCGTGCTGGTAGCGTTTGTATTGATCAACGGGCTGATTGACCTGCCGCTGACTTGGTACCAAACATTTGTTTTAGAAGAACGCTTTGGTTTCAACAAAATAACACTCAAACTGTGGCTAGCTGACATGCTCAAATCCAGCCTGATCGGTGCCCTTATTGGACTACCAATTGCATCGCTGATATTGTGGATGATGGCTGCCACAGGTAACCTTTGGTGGCTTTGGGCCTGGCTGTTCTGGATGGGCTTCAACCTGTTGCTGCTGGTGATTTACCCGACTTTGATCGCCCCGCTGTTCAATAAGTTTGATCCGATCGAGGACGAGTCACTGAAATCCCGCGTGACCGCGCTGATGCAACGCTGTGGTTTCTCAGCCAAAGGTTTGTACGTGATGGATGGCAGCAAACGCAGCGCCCATGCCAACGCCTATTTCACCGGGTTTGGCGCTGCCAAGCGTGTGGTGTTTTACGACACGCTGTTGTCCAAATTGAGCCCCAATGAAGTGGACGCCGTTTTGGCGCACGAGCTGGGACACTTCAAGCACAAACACATTGTGAAACGCATTGTGTCGATGTTTGCGATGAGCCTGGCTGGCTTTGCGCTGTTGGGTTACTTGGCTCAGCAATCCTGGTTCTACACTGGCCTGGGTGTACAGCCTAATCTGATGGCAGCCAACGATTCGCTGGCCCTGTTGCTGTTCATGCTGGTCATGCCGGTGTTCAGCTTTTTCATTGCACCCTTGTTTGCTCAACTGTCCCGTACCCAGGAGTTTCAAGCCGATGCCTATGCGGTAAAACAAACCAGCGCCAAGGACTTGTCCACCGCATTGCTAAAGCTCTATGAGGACAATGCATCCACCTTGACACCCGATCCGCTGTACGTGCGTTTTTACTACTCCCACCCAGGTGCATCAGAGCGGATGGCCAGGATGCACGTACAAGCTTCATGAGTGCGCCCATGCTTGAACCTGGCCTGATCGTGGCCAACCATGGACGGCATTTCTGGGTGGAAAATTCGCAAGGCAAGCGGTTGATTTGTCATTCCCGCGGAAAAAAAAGTCAGGGGGTGGTTGGCGACCTGGTACTGTGGCAAGCCTCTCAGGACGAAGGCACCATCGAAAAAATTGAGCCACGGCGCAATCTGTTTTACCGCCAGGATGACATCCGCACCAAAACCTTTGCAGCCAATCTGGATCAGGTGCTTATTTTGGTGGCTGCCGAGCCCGAATTTTCCAGCAGTCAACTCTCGCGCGCCCTGATTGCAGCCGAGGAACAGCACATCAGGCCCCTGATTGTGCTGAATAAAAGTGATTTGGTTGAACCGTTTGCCCGTGCCTGGGAATGGTTGGCACCGTACCGACAAATGGGCTACACCGTGCTTCCCCTGTCGCTTAAAGATGAGGACACCAGTCGGAACATCCTCACCCAACATCTGGCTGGACAAACGACTCTTGTGCTGGGTCCCTCAGGTGCAGGCAAAAGTACGCTTATCAACTGCCTCATCCCAGGCGCGTTGGTGCAAACCGGCATCTTGTCACAAGCGCTCCACAGCGGCAAACACACCACCACCAGCACCACATGGTATTGGGTTGACGATGCCAAAACCACCGCTTTGATTGACTCGCCTGGTTTTCAGGAATTTGGTTTAAATCACATTGATCCCGCCCAGTTGGCAGCCTACATGCCTGACCTGAAGCCGCACGTGCAGCACTGCAAGTTCTACAACTGCAGTCACTTGCACGAACCAGGATGTGGCGTAATGATCGCAGTAAATTCAGTCGATAGCCCTGACGGAATAAGCGTTAATCGCTACCAAATATATAGCGATTTGTACAAAGAACTTAAGCAAATGCGACGTTATTGATCTACCAGAGAACGGCTGCCAGCTGCCCAATCATGGCTACCGTGCAGATCATTATTGAATCGGCAAAATAGCCGTCAAGGCCGCTACCAACTGATCGCTTTGATGGGGTGTTCCGATGCTGATGCGCAAGTACTGATCAATACGCGCCTGTTTGAAGTGGCGCACCAGTATGCCGCGCTGACGCAGGCTCGCAGCCAACTGAGCCGCATCCGCCTTGGGGTGGCACACAAATATAAAGTTTGTTTGCGATGGCAATACAGAAAACCCCAGATCCTCCAACGCAAGCATCAAGCCTTCCCTGCTGCTCATCACGGCGTGTCGGGTTTGCTCAAAATACGCCACATCTTCACACGCGGCTACACCACCAGCGATGGCCAAACGATCCAGCGGGTACGAGTTAAAGCTGTTTTTGACGCGCTCCAATGCTTCAATTAAATGGGTCTGCCCACAGGCATAACCAATGCGCAGCCCCGCCAGTGAGCGCGATTTGGACAGGGTGTGGACCACCAGCAAGTTTGGATAGCGTGCAATCAAGCCAACTGCGCTTTGCCCACCAAAATCCACATAGGCCTCGTCCACCAGTACCACGCGGCCTGGATGCACCTTCAGCAGTGTTTCAATGTCACCAAGAGGAAGGCCGACACCAGTCGGCGCGTTGGGATTGGCAATGACCACTCCGGCCACCGAATCACCCGCCGAGCAGGCGTAATCGGCGACCTGGAGGCGCAGCGCACCATCCAACGGTACGACTTTTACCTTGATGCCGTACAAGCGGCAATACACCTGATAGAAGCTGTAGCTGATGTCAGGCATTAACAGTGGGCAGCCCTGCTGAAAAAAGGCGAAGAAAGCGTGCGCCAGCACTTCGTCAGAGCCATTTCCCATAAAAACATGTTCTGCAGCCAAACCATGCTGTGTCGCGATCGCCTGACGCAACACCGTGGCCTCTGGGTCAGGGTAAAGCTGCAGGCCGTGCTGTGCCGCCTGTGCAATCGCCACTACCACCTTCGGTGAGGGCGGATAGGGATTTTCGTTGGTGTTGAGCTTGACCAGATTGACCAACTTGGGCTGCTCGCCGGGTACATAGGGCACCAGTTGCCCAACAACAGGGCTAAAAAAACTGTTCTTTGTCACGAGATTTACTTCAAAATAAGTAGCTGTATACGCCCTGTTTATAAGGGGTAGAGCCGTTTTTTATCTACTAACCAAGCAAGCGTGCGAGTGTTAAAAGCGCCAGTAACAAAATCCACATCACCACCGCACGCCAAACCAGTCCGACCACAACCGCCAGATGGGCAAGCTCAGGCATGGGTCTTCGGGTTGACCGGGCTGCATCAGCAGATTCGGTGGAACCTAGGTCCATACCGTTCAAACTGGGTAAAGAAATGTTCACAGCCCCAGCCGTAGCCGCCAGTAGCAGGCCGTCATTTTGATCCCCCGATTGATCAACGTATTGACGCCAGCCATCAATGGCCTCTTCAAAATTACCCACTACCGCAAAACCCAGCGCGGTCACTCTGGCAGGCAACCAATCAATCAAAGTCCAGGCGGTTTGCGCATTGCTTTGAAGCGCAGCGCTGACTGGGTGATGGTTCGTTTCACTCTGATGACGCCAGTACCGTACCACCAACTCGCTTAACCGGTAAAACACTGCACCCGCAGGCCCCAGGCCAAATGCGGCCAGCACCGAAAACCAAGCCAACACACCGAGCACATGGCGATGCGATGCCATCACAGAAAACTCTATGACACGACCAATCATGTCGCTGCGCGACCAAGTTTGAGTATCCATTTTCTGCCAATCCGCCAGTAACCTGCGGGCCAGTGGTTCGTCGTCAACCGCCAACGCATCCCGAATTTGTGTGAAATGAAAACTGAACTGGCGAAACCCCAGGCAAGCGTACAACACCAAAGCGCTCCATAGCACGGCCAGAGGCCAGCCAGTCCAAACAATTAGCAACCAGTACACCAACAAGGACAGCAGCGACGGGACACCCACCGAGCACCCCCACACCAGCCAACCATGCAATGGCTTGCCTGCATCGAGATTGGCCGTACACCAACGCACCCAAGCACGGATAGCGGCATGAATCAGGTTGCCACGACCCAGGGGCCGCGCCTGCTCCAGCGACAAGGCGAACAAAACCGAGATAAAGCTCATGCAACAATCATAGCTGCAGGCGCGCTCAAGCTTGCAAAAAACGATAAAAGTTACGCAACATGCCCGCGGTGGCTCCCCAAATGAATCTCTCGGTTGCCCCATCCTGGTAAGGCATGGACAGCCATTCGCGCTCAACCCCCTGCCAATGCACGACGTGATGACGATGGTTGGCTGGATTCATCAAAAACCACAGCGGCACTTCAAATACATCAGCCACTTCAAACGGGTTGGGCTGCAAAATAAAGCCAGGGGACACCAAGGCCACCACCGGAGTGACATGAAACATGGATCCTGTGGTGTAAATAGGTAATTTCCCAAGAACTTCAATGAACGCCGAGTTCAAGCCAATTTCTTCTTGTGCCTCGCGCAAAGCGGCTGAGACAGCATCGGCGTCGGTCGCATCTACCTTTCCTCCGGGGAACGCAATTTGGCCAGAGTGCGTGGACAAATGCGACGTACGCAAGGTCAATAGAACTGTGGGTTCGCTTCGCATCACGATAGGAAGCAAAACAGCCGCCGCCACAGGCGTGCGGTCCATAAATTTTTTTTCAGCAACCAACTCTGGATGCCAGGCCACAGGGGTCGCAAATCGCGTGCGCAACGCATCCGCACGCAGAGCCTCCTGTGAAACAGCAGGCAAATGGGTATCCACCTGCGTCACCGGCACTGTGCGTGGGTCAAGCTTCACAGAGGTCATCAGAATGGTACTTCAAAGCACAAAAAAATGGACGAAAAAAAACCGCCACACATTGAGTGAGGCGGTCTCTTTAATCCGTATCGCAGATCAAGCTGCAGTGGTAACAACCACTTTACGTGCTGGCAATTTTTCTTTGATACGCGCCGACTTGCCGCTGCGATCACGCAGATAGTACAGCTTGGCACGACGCACGTCACCACGGCGTTTGACTTCAATACTGGCGATCAGCGGGCTGTAGGTTTGGAATGTACGCTCCACGCCTTCGCCGCTGGAGATTTTGCGCACGGTAAAACCGCTGTTCAGACCGCGATTGCGCTTGGCAATGACGACGCCTTCATAGGCTTGAAGACGTTTACGTGTTCCTTCAACCACATTCAAGCTCACCACCACGGTATCGCCAGGGCCAAAGTCAGGAATAGTTTTGTTCAAACGAGCAATTTCTTCTTGCTCAAGTATTTGGATCAGATTCATAAGGGTCTTTCAGTGATCATGCAAAAGCCAGCGTCACCATGACGCATGCCGCAGAGTAAACACCACAGCGGCTTTACAGAGGATCGATAAGCCCGCCATTATAGCGCGCCAACAAGCCCTCATCAGCTTTGCTCAGTCTATCCGCAGCGCGCGCCTGTTCAATCAACTCTGGCCTCAAATGGCTTGAAAGCAACAATCGCTGGTCGCGCCTCCAGCGCTCTATTTGAATATGATGCCCGCTGAGCAAGACTTCAGGCACTGCACGGCCCTCCCAATGATCCGGCCGTGTGTAATGAGGGCAATCCAACAAACCATCCAGGGCCGGATTGAAACTATCCTGCGCATGGCTATCCGCGTCACCCAGTACGCCTGGTTGCAGACGCGCTACCGCATCCAACAGCGCCATGGCGGCGATTTCCCCCCCAGAAAGTACAAAATCACCCAGGCTGATTTGTTCTGTCACGTACATATCCACAAATCGCTGATCAATGCCCTCATAACGGCCGCAAATCAATACCGCACCCTGACTGTCCGCCAAGCGCATGACCATGGCATGGTTCAAGGCTTTCCCCACTGGAGAAAAAAGGACTACTGGTACATCTTCCTGGCGTTCGGAATGAATATCAGCCAAGCACTTGGCAAGAGGTTCTGCCATCATCACCATGCCGGGACCTCCACCGAAGGGGCGGTCATCTACACGGCGGTAATTTCCCGATGCAAAATCTCGCGGATTGCGAAATTTCACATCGACTAAACCAGTGTCATAAGCGCGACGGGTGATACCCGTGATGAGCAACGGCGTGAATAATTCCGGAAAGAGTGTGACCACATCAAAGCGCATGGTGCTGCTCTCAGTAATCGGGTTGCCAGTCCACCAGAATTCGACGCTCTGCCAGATTGACATCGTCGATGTAGATGGCAACAAAAGGGATCATGCGTTGCTCAGCTTTCGGGGCTTGGACATCGTCAATCACTAACACAGTTTGAGGCCCTGTGGACAGCAGATCAACCACGTTGCCGAGACGCTGCCCTTGCCTATTGATGACCTCAAGTCCAATCAAATCGACCCAGTAATATTCGTTTTCTTGGACTGCAGGGAAATTTGCTTTAGAAATAAAAATTCGTGCGCCACGCAAGGCATCCGCAGTGTTGCGGTCTTCCACCTCATACGCACAAGCCACCAGCGTACCCGAGTGAACTTTGGCTTCCTTGATTTTTAATTCACCCACACCATCAAATGTTTTTGCACCTTTTTCAGAGGGCAATACAAACCACAGCTTGGACGAAAAAAGCGCCTCAGGATCGGCGCTATACGGCAGTACTTTGAACCACCCTTTGATGCCCCATGCATCAAGAATGCGCCCGACTTCGATGGCGTCTGCCGGAAGTGCGGCAGCCTCTAAGCCAGGCAGCATCACTGAGAATCAGGCTGCTTTTTTGGCAGCTTGGTTCACTAAACGCTCCACCGTGGGGGACGCCTGTGCACCCACGCCGCGCCAGTAGGCCAGACGGTCTTGTGCAATGCGGATGCTTTCTTCATTGGCCGTCGCAATGGGGTTATAAAAACCAATGCGTTCAATGAAGCGACCATCACGACGAGTGCGCTTGTCA
>CAIOAQ010000405.1 GCA_903856025.1 uncultured beta proteobacterium | reverse complement strand
GGCATCCCAACTCTATATCGCGGGCGCTTGTAGCCACGCACCGAGCGCAGTTGGGCCTTGCGCATCAAGCGAGCAATGCGCTTTTCTCCGCACAGCACACCATCTTCACGCAAATCACAATGAACGCGTGGACTGCCGTAAATACTTTGACTCTCTTCAAAAGATTGTCTTATCTTCAGCAGCAGCGATTCATCGGCCACCGTGCGTTTTGACTTTGGTTTCTTCTTCCAGGCGTAATAGCCACTGCGTTGAACCCGCAGGACCCGGCACATGCTGTGCAATCGAAACTGGCCTTCATGCTCGGCCATGAATGCGTACTTCACCCTGACAGCTTGGCAAAGTACGTGGCAGCCTTTTTTAAGATGTCACGCTCCTCATTGGCCCTTTTAAGTTCTGCCTTGAGTCGCGAGACCTCCGCCTTGAGGGATGCATTTTCCCCACTACCGACGCCAGGTTGCTCTTTGGCAAGGCGCACCCAAAGGTACAAACTTTTGTCCGACATGCCCAGTCGCTTGGCCACATCCACGACACCATGACCACGTTCGGTCACTTGTTTTACAGCCTCAGCTTTGAATTCCGCCGGGTATCTGACTCTCTTCATGACTACTCTCCAGTTCAATTTCGACCTTAACAGGTGTCTATTGAAGCGGGTGAAGTCCACCGGCTTCAAAAAATCTAAATTCAGTGGGCTGGCAATGGTGCAAGGCACTTTGCACCAGCTGTAACATGCTAAAAACGTTAATAGCGTCTCAACCCAATAGAGGATTTTATGAAAACTGCACACGATCTTGTCGCACTTGCGAAGACACGCATTCAGGAAATCGCCCTGAATGCGGCGGATGAAGCCATCCAGGAAGCCGATGTTTTGCTTGATGTGCGTGAAGCCGAAGAATTCGCGGCCGGTCATCTGCCGGGCGCCATCCATGCTTCGCGCGGTATGCTGGAATTCAAGCTCAGCAATACCCCGGAACTCAGTTCGCGAGACCTGAATATTGTTTTGTACTGCAAGACCAGCGGACGTGCTGCGCTGGCGGCTTGCGCCCTCAACGACATGGGATATTTGCACGTTAAATCCATTGCCGGTGGATTTGATGCCTGGGTGGCAGCCGGCAAACCGGTGGTTAAGCCAAGTTTGCCAAACTTTGACTAACGCGTAGTTGGCAAAATGAGCCAATCAAGGGCTGTACCTTGTAGCATCCTGGTTGTTCAGCCCCATTATTCATTGCTATTGCAGGGGCTGAACAACTTTTCTCGCGAGCGAAATAGCTTGTGGCAGCTGGCTTGCCTTTATTGGGGACACCTCCGACTGTGCACCGGTGTTCGATATCGGTCTGGAACTTCTAGTCGTTCAGGATACAAGCCGATATTGTGCGTCAGCCGTACCAGCACCATTCAGAGACCACAAAGTAAGCTGAATCCGCGTTCCAACCTACAGATCACGCCTTAGTTGCAACCCAACCCACGGACCTTGCCAACATCATCAGTGCAACCAAGATGCAAAACCAAGCGAAAGCCTGCTGCAGATGCCTAGCGTTCAGTTTCTTGGCGACTCGCTGCCCCGCCAGCAAGGACACCACGGCACCAGCGGCAAACGGCAGCGCCACAACCCAGCTTAAGGGCCGATGCAGGGCTGCCGCTAAGACCCCGCTCAAAGAAACCAGTGCGATCACCGCCAGCGATGTCACCTGAATGCTGCGAATGTCCAGATCGGTATATCGTGTCAGCGCCGGAACGATCACAAAGCCTCCACCTACGCCGAGCAAACCGCTGAGAAGGCCTGCGATCAGGCCAGTGCCGGCCAGGGCTTGCGCGCAGGGCCGATTCCACGCGAGGCGATGGTCCTTTGGGTTGACGCGGCATAGTACGGCCGCAGGCAACTGCTCCGTCTGCCTGGGGTGCCGGAGCATGCGCAAGGCGGTGTAGATCAGCACTAGGGCAAAGATGCCCAGCAGCGGTCGATTGGGCAGTCGCTGTGCCAGGTAGACGCCCAGCGGCGCCATCCCCATGCCAATGACGCCGATCAAGACGGCCGCGCGGTAGCGCACGATGCCCTGGCGCAAACCCAGCCCCGCGCCCAGCGCGGCGGCCAGTCCTACCGCCACCAGGCCTATTGGCGCTGCCTGTTGCACCGGCAGCTGCAGACCAAACACGAGCAACGGGATCGCCAGCACGCCGCCGCCCGCACCCGTGAGTGCCATTACCAGCCCAATGATGGCGCCCAGGGTGAGTGCGAGAGCGGGAACGGTTGATTCCATCGTGTTTGTTTAAAGCAGGTTGATTGGGATCTTGAGGTAACTGACTCCATTGTCTTCAGGCGCCGGCAGTTTGCCGGCCCGGATATTGACCTGCACCGCCGGCAAGATCAGGACCGGCATAGCCAAGGTCAGGTCGCGTGCCTCACGCATGCTGATGAACCCGGCTTCGTCAATGCCATCGTGGACATGGATGTTCTTTTCCCGCTGCTCGGAAACGCTCGAGACCCAGAAAGGTTCGCGCCCGGCCGGCTGGTAATCGTGGCAAAGATGAAGGCGCGTCTTTGCTGGCAGCGCCAGAATTCTGCGGATAGAACGGTACAGAGTGGCAGCATCGCCGCCGGGAAAATCGCAACGCGCCGAGCCGTAGTCGGGCATGAACAGGGTGTCGCCGATGAAGGCATCATCACCGATAACAAACGTGAGGCATGCAGGTGTATGACCCGGCGTCTGCATGACGCGGACTTCAAGGTCGCCGATGCGCAGCAGTTCTCCGTCGTCAAGAAGATGGTCGAAATCAGCCCCCGTGCAGTCTTGGGCGTTGGAGTTAAAGATCTTCCTGAAGGCAGTCTGCACTTCACAGATCGGGCGCCCGATGGCCACCCTGCCACCGAGCTTTTCCTTCAAGTAGGCCGATGCCGAAAGATGGTCGGCATGGGCGTGCGTTTCGAGCAGCCAATCGAGCTGCAGACCGTGCACTGTCAGGTAGTCGATAAGCCGGTTTGCGCTGGCGTGCGATGTGCGACCCGATTTCGGGTCGTAGTCCAGCACGCTGTCGATGATCGCTGCCCGTGAGGTTGTACGGTCTGAGACGACGTGGCTGACGGTAAAGGTTGTAGGGTCAAAAAAAGACTGAATGGTTGGCATTGGCACGGCAGGTATCTCAAAAAAGGGGACTTATTAGAAGGCGGGCAGTTGAACTTAAAAACTGGTTTTTCGGCAGTGGCCCAGTCATCAAGTGCTGTCTTCATGAGATTTGTCCTGAGCTCAAGCGAGAGAAAAGATACATCGGTATGCTACGCTAAACCCCGCTCGCGGCTTAACCCCAGACCTACCGAGACCCTTTATGAACAACTCGCTGATAAAAGATGAATTTGACTTGCTGCAGTCGCTCATTGAGCTGAAGCAGCAAAGGCAAATCGTTGAGTTAGGCTGCGGGGCTGCGGACTTGTCGCGCAAGCTACTTGCGCGATATTCAGACTGCGACGTAACTGGGCTCGAAGTGGACAAGTCGCAGCACGCCAAGAATCTTCTCAACCCAGTGCAGCGGCTTCAATTCGTGCAGGCAGGCGCACAGGCCATCCCCTTTCCGGAGGCAACTTTCGACTTGGCGTTGATGCTGAAGTCATTGCATCATGTGCCACTCGACAAAATGGATCAGGCGCTACTGGAGGTGTATCGAGTACTGCGACCCAAGGGACTGCTTTATGTTTCTGAACCGGTGTTTGCCGGTGACCTGAATGAAGTAATTCGCTTGTTCCATGATGAGGAGGTGGTGCGTACCGCTGCCCAGCGAGCGTTAAAGGACGCAGTCTCCTCAGGAATCTGGGAGCAGGTGAGTGAGATCCGGTTTGAAACACCTGTCCACTTCCGCAATTTTGATGAATTTGAAAGACGGTTGATCGGCATTACTTATCTTGATCATCGACTTGATAGCACAACCCTAGAGTTGGTGCGCGCACGCTTTGAAGCTCACATGGTTGCAGACGGTGCTCACTTTGTACGACCTATGCAATTGAACCTGCTGCGCAAGTGTTGAGTTTTTTGCCAAATACCAATAGAGGTGCCATGACTCCAATTAAATGCGTGCATGTACGCCTTACAACATTTGCGACGTTAACCAACCGCGATGCTCACCATGCAGCGCATGACTGAGTGCGTCGCGGAAAATCAAGTAAGCGCGCTACTATATTAGCGGTCCGATTGAGCAAGCTGCAGGTAGATCCAGGATCATTACTTGGTAGTGCTAATTTGTGCAAGAGCGTTGCGGATTTCGATGGCGTCGCTAGGGCGTATCAGACGAACGACTTCCCGTCCGTCGCTTAAAAAAACCAACGTAGGCCAAAGCTTCACTTTGAATGAACGCCCCAGAGGCCGGCCTCTGCCATCAGCAATTTTGATATGGCGCAGGCTTGGGTGATCGGTAAGTACGGATGCCATTATTGGCTGAACCGCGCGACAGTGCCCGCATGTTGGACTGCCAAACTCGAGCAAGGTGGGTCCATCGAGCATGTCAATTTGGGCGCGCGCTGGCTCGATTTCCACATAAACTTCGTTCATCGTCATGATGATTGCAGGCTCCCAATGAGTAGCCAAAAAGATTGAACGTTCGATCACTATAACCGAGCAGTAATTGTCACGCGCGGCAAACAGCGGCGTTTCCTTTTGCGACGTTGACCATGGATGCCTGCTTCTCGAATGGTCTCGGATGAATATCCCCCAAATGGGGGATAGACGCGAAGCATAGTGGGTGCGAGACTAGCTGAAAATTTGTAGAAACCGAATAGCCGTACCAGAAGGTGTCTGATTTTCATCCCCCCAGTGCCAGTCAAAAAATCAATTGTCCATGAATCAAGAGTGTCTAATTTTCCTGCAAAAATCAATGTAAATTGACACTTTCACTTTTGTATAAGTTAAACCCTAAAGGGCTTTCATGAAATTCACTTCCAAAGTAATCACTTTTGCGGTGATTCCCGCCCTTCTTTTCATGATTGGGCTGGCCATCAGTATTGGCTCACTGGTCAACACGCAGACCGAGTTTGACCATTACATCAACTCAGAGCAAGCGGTGCAAAATGGATTGGGTGACATGTATGCACAAGGTCTGCAAATGGGCCAGGCACTTCGCAACGTCGTGCTGGATCCCAAAAATCCCAAGGCTTTTGAAAATCTTAAAGCAGCGCAAGCTGATTTTGAAAAGACCTTGGTGCAAACTCAATCGATTGCCAAGGGCAGCGAATATGAAGCACCACTGGTCCAAATTAAGTCGCTTCGAGCAACGCAAGCCGCAGCTCAGGAAAAAGTGCTTGCAAAGGTTACAGCAGGTGAGGATGCCATCCCAGTCTTAAACAGCGAAGAAACACCCGCTTGGCGTCAACTCAAGGCAGAACTTC
>CAIOAQ010000404.1 GCA_903856025.1 uncultured beta proteobacterium | reverse complement strand
GTTGTCCCCATAGCCGGGCCAGACGAACTTGCCGTCCGCGCCCTTGCGGAACCAGTTGGTGGTGAAAATGTGTGGCAGTGTGGCACCCGCCTGGGCCAATTTTTCACCGATGTCCAGCCAATGCTGGAAGTAGTCGCTCATGTTGTAGCCGCAAAACGGCAGCATGGCAAACGGGTCGCGGCGAACAACTCCCATTTGTCCGACAGCGGCAGCGGTGGTTTCGGATCCCATGGTGGCTGCCATGTAAACCCCTTCGGTCCAGTTGCGTGCTTGTGTGACCAGCGGCACGGTGGTGGAGCGCCGGCCACCAAAAATGAAGGCATCGATGGCCACGCCCTCGGTGCTGTCCCAGTTTTCGTCGAGTGCTGGGTTATTGGTGGACGCGACGGTGAAGCGTGAGTTTGGGTGCGCTGCTTTGGCCCCGGTTTCCTTGGCCAACTGGGGTGTCCAGTCCTTGCCCTGCCAGTCCACAAGATGATCGGGCAGCTTACCGCTGTCCTGCTCAATGCCTTCCCACCAGACATCTCCGTCGTCGGTCAAGGCGACGTTGGTGAAGATCACATTTTTATCCAGGCTGGCCATGCAATTCGGATTGGTATGGAAATTGGTGCCAGGGGCCACGCCAAAATAGCCCGCTTCAGGGTTGATGGCGTACATTCTGCCGTCCGCATGTGGCTTGATCCAGGCGATGTCGTCGCCAATGGTGGTGACTTTCCAGCCCTCAAATCCGGTTGGCGGCACCAGCATGGAAAAATTGGTCTTGCCACACGCACTGGGGAAGGCTGCGGCGACGTGGTATTTTTTGCCCTGGGGGGGGGTGACACCCAGAATCAGCATGTGCTCAGCCAGCCAACCCTGGTCGCGGCCCATATTAGAGGCGATACGCAATGCAAAACACTTCTTGCCCAGCAACGCGTTGCCGCCATAGCCTGAGCCATACGACCAAATTTCACTGGTTTCGGGGTAATGCACGATGTACTTGGTCTTGTTGCAAGGCCACTTCACGTCCGCCTGACCTTGTGTCAGGGGTGCGCCCACCGTGTGCATGCAGGGTACAAAGGCACCATCGGTACCGATGACATCAAATACGGCCTTGCCCATACGGGTCATGATTTTCTGATTGACCGCCACATAGGCGCTGTCGGTCAATTCAATGCCGACATGGGCGATATGCGAGCCCAGCGGACCCATTGAGAACGGCACCACGTACATGGTGCGCCCTTTCATGCAACCGGCAAACAGCCCCGGGGTGCCGTCAGACTGACCGGCTTGCAGCAGTTTGCGCATGTCTGCCGGCGCCATCCAGTTGTTGGTGGGACCGGCGTTCTCCTTTCTTTCGCAGCAGATGAAGGTGCGGTCTTCGACGCGTGCCACATCAGACGGGTCCGAGCAGGCCAGAAAGCTATTGGGGCGTTTGGCCGGATTGAGCTTCTTGAACGTCCCTGCGTCCACCAGCAACTGGCAGAGCCGGTTGTATTCCTCGTCGGAGCCATCACACCAGTAAAT
>CAIOAQ010000403.1 GCA_903856025.1 uncultured beta proteobacterium | reverse complement strand
TCTAGGCGCAAAGCCGCAGGCAGTGCGGTAGCACGACAAGGCGCAGCAACAACGACACGGATGATTTAGAAATGGAATAACTACAATAGTGATAGCTCTTCTCTCAGTATTCATGAGGGCTAGAGCCTGATTTTTTATATTACTTACCTGAAGGAACCGTTCCATGTCACGTCCAAGTGTTTGGGCACCCAAGGTGCTGGCCTTGATCAAGGGCGGCAACAGCACCGCAGCGATTGCCCAGATCAAAGTGGCCCCGACGGTGAAAGACCTGCAGGACCTGCGCAAGCTACTCGCCGCAGGCAAGTTGCTGCAGTCCCAGCCGAATGTGGACGCCGCCACCACCGACATGATTGCCGCGCTGTCTGCGCCGCGGCTGCACCGTTCGCCCTGAAGGCGCGTGGTTCATGTGTCACGGGTGGATCAGGCTGACGGGGTACTCAGCTTCGCGGCTGTCCCCCGGCCTTCGGCCTCCTCCTTGATGCCGCTGCGCTGAATACCCCATCAACCTGATCTTTAACGGAAACTGGTATTCAATGTGCAAAAGCCAAAGACGCTGGTTTCAGGGCAGCAAATCCAGCGCCCGCATGTAGGCAGGCTGCACCATCAGGTCGTCCCAAGGCGTCACCTGGCTGGTGGGCAACAAGGCACGGCGGCGTGCTTCACTGGCGTCCAGCGCCTGCCACTGGCCTTTGAGTTGCGCTTCGGTCAGGCCGTCAATCAACGCATCCACCTCGACACCATCGCCCAACGACTGGTTGCACAGCAGCACCAGGTCGCAGCCTGCATTCAAGGCCGCCACTGCCGCTTGTGTGGTGCTGACGGGTTGGCCGTCAATGACACGCGCACCGGCCATGGACAAGTCATCGCTGAACACCGCGCCGGTAAAGTGCAGTTGCCCACGCAAAATGTCGCCCAGCCATTTGCCGGAGAACCCGGCTGGCCTAGCGTCCACCTTGGGGTAAATCACATGCGCTGGCATGACGCTGGTCAGCGCGGTGCCCAGCCACTCATAGGGTTTGGCATCGTCGTTCAGGATGGCTTTGAGGCTGCGCTTGTCCACCGGGATGTCGGTGTGTGAATCGGCTTTGACATAGCCATGGCCGGGAAAGTGTTTGCCGCAGTTGGCCATGCCGCTCAATTGCAGCCCGTGCATCAGGCTCTTGGCCAACAAGCTCACTACCCTTGGATCACGGGCAAAGGCGCGGTCGCCGATGACGCTGCTTTCGCCAAAATCCAGGTCCAGCACCGGGGTAAAGCTCAAATCGACCCCGCAGGCGCGCAACTCGGTGCCCAGCACATAGCCACAGGCCGTGGCCGCTGCCGTGGCACGCATCGCCCCGCTGCCCTCGCCCGCCTTGCCGTCTTGCTGCCACAGCGCACCCAGGGCGCGCATCGGCGGCAAATGGGTGAAGCCATCGGTTTTGAAACGCTGCACCCGCCCGCCTTCGTGGTCCACACAAATCAGCAGGTCGGCGCGCAGCTTTTTGATGCTGTGGCACAGGGTGGTGAGCTGGGCACGGTCACTGAAATTGCGGGCAAACAGGATCAACCCGCCCACCAGCGGATGTTTCAGGCGACGACAGTCGGTCTTGCTCAGCGTGGTACCGGCGATGTCAATGATCAGGGGAGCATGAAAGGTCATGATTTACTCTGTTTTTAGTAGCGCTTTGCGCTTGTTTAACGGGGGCTAGATGCCAGTTTTACTTATAACTTCCACGACACAGAAGCTGGCGGCGTAGTCGGTCTCGTCGGTCAGGCTGACGTGGGCGCTCAGGCCTTTGGCTTCAAACCAGGCTTTCAGTTCACCATGCAGGACGATGGTCGGCTGGCCGCTGGGCAGCTGGCCCAACTCACACAGCCGCCAGGTCATAGGCATGCGCATGCCCAGCCCGATGGCTTTGCTGAAGGCTTCTTTGGCGCTGAAGCGGGTGGCCAGGTAACGCACGCCACGTTCGGGCCAGCGCTGGCTGCGCGCTTGCCAAGTGGTGAGTTCAGCGTCGCTGAGGATTTTTTGCGCAAAACGCTCGCCGTGGCGCTCCAGGCTGGCCCGGATGCGCCGTATGTCACAAATGTCGGTCCCGATGCCGTAGATCATTGCGGGGCTCAACCAGTTGACAGCGAGCCTTCGCCCAACCGGGTGCCCAGCTCAAGGCAACGCAAGTAGCCATGCACCGTGGCGGCGTAACCTGACTCCAGCGCATCGGAAATCAGCGCATGGCCAATCGACACCTCGCTGACACCCGGCACATGGGCCACAAAGGCGGCCAGATTGTCTTGATTCAGGTCGTGCCCGGCATTGACTTGCAGCCCGGCGTCCAGCGCGGCCTGGGCAGCCACCACAAAACGCGCCAGCTGCTCGGTTTGGTCAGACGTGCCCCACGCAGCGGCGTAGGGTTCGGTGTACAGCTCCACCCGGTCCGCGCCTACGGCCTTGGCAGCTGCCATGGGGGCGGGTTCCGCGTCCATGAACAGGCTCACCCGTACCCCCCAGGCGTGGGCCTGGTCGATCAGCGGCTTCAGGCGCGCTGCGTCATCGGGAAAGCTCCAGCCGTGGTCGCTGGTGAACTGACCTTCAGAGTCGGGCACAAACGTTACCTGGTGCACCGGCAATTTGGCAGTCACCAGTTGGCCTACCACCTCCATCAGGTTGTGAAACGGGTTGCCTTCGATGTTGAATTCACGCTCGGGCCAGTCTTTGAGCAGCGTGGCCAGCTCTGGCACGTCGCTGGCACGGATATGGCGTTCGTCCGGGCGCGGGTGCACGGTGATGCCGTTGGCCCCGGCCTGTAGGCACAGGGTGGCGGCGCGGGTGACGCTGGGAATGCCCAGATGCCGGGTGTTGCGCACCAAAGCAACTTTGTTGAGGTTCACCGACAGGGCGGTGTGAGGATGATTTCTGCTGGTCATGGTGTGTGGTCTCCTGTCTGATGCCCTTGGGGATGGTGGTCCCTTCAGAGGCTTTGCAAATCAATCATCATCTGCCGGGTACGCAGCGTGGTGACCCCGCAATGGTAAGTCAGCAGGCCACGCAATTGCGGTTTCAATGCGCTGGCGACCTCGGCGCAGGCCCGCAGCACATCGGTAAAAGGCACGCGCTCGCCCATCACCTGTTGCAGGGCCGTCCACTGCGCACCGCTCAAACTGGTGCGGTCGGCCTCGCCGGACTGGCGCAGGCCGCCTTCGGGCACCAGGCTGTAGCGCTCGTCGGGATGAAGCGACAGCAGGGTCATGGTTTGGGCATCCAGCAAGGGCAACAGGCCAATCTCACGCAGCAGCAGCAGCTCAAAGGTGCGCAATGCGGCTTCCAGCACCTCACCGTGCTCGCTGGCAATGATCTGCACCACGCTGGTGTACACATCAAACAACTGCGGGTGCGGGTCTTCGCGGGCCAGCAGCAGCATCAACAACTCATTGAGGTATAGCCCCGACATGAGCGCGTCCCCAGTGGGCATGACGTGGCCGCCCTGCCATTCAGCCGCCTTGAGGGTTTTGATTTCGGCATCACCGCCAAACGCCACATGCAGCGGCTGCAGCGGCAACAGAATCGGGCGAAAGCTGGAACTCGGTCGTTTAACCCCTTTGGCCACCAGCGCGATGCGGCCATGGTGGCGTGTGAACACCTCCAGAATCAGACTGGTTTCGCTCCAGTCGTAGCGGTGCAGCACATAGGCAGGTTCAGCGGTGATGCGTTGGGTGGCCATGGGTTGTGTTCAGTTCTGAGCCGGGTGTTGGTGATTACGCAGGGGTTGGATGAAGGGTGACGAATTTGTAGAGCTTCCACTCAGGCAATCGAAACCGATACGTATACAGGTCGATGGTATCGTTTTTGTATCGCCGCTGAAGGCCCTGAATTCAACCTGTCGCACGAGTTCGCGAACTGCCCACTCCAAACCGGACATGGCTTCGTACTATCAGCAAGAATGCACCGCCCGAAGCGCCACCCCTGCTGTTCAATCGGTGCAGTACCACCCCTACTTTACGGGAAACGGCTCAGTCAAAGTAAACAAAACTTTACGTTGACTGAGCCAACCACTCCCTACAATTTAGCCATTATTCCGCAGTCACAATGGCACTTACACTCCGCATCCCACAACGATCTCAACCCGCAATACCTGTCAAACAGGCCAACGAGGTAGGCGCATTGCTCGCAGCGAAACGTTGGGAGGAATTGACGGTATTGGCGCGATCGTTGTGTGTGCGATATCCGCGGAACACATTGGGCTGGCGGGCTCTGGCATCAGCCCAGTTGCATGGTGGGGCCATGGCAGATGCGCTTGACACATTGTCACAGGTCATGAAGCTCACGCCCGGGGATGCCAATGCGCACAACGACATGGGATATGCCCATTTGGCCATGGGACAGCAACAGGCAGCCAAGGCAAGTTTTCTTCAGGCCTTGAAGCTCAACCCCAGACTGGCCATAGCACACAACAATTTGGGCATGGTCGCCGGCAAAATGGGGCAACTTGAAGAGGCTGAGGCAGCCTATCGGAAATCACTGGCCATAAACCCCGATGTGCCCGCTGCCCTGAATAATTTGGCTGCCGTGTTGCAAGACATGGCGCGCCCCACAGAGGCAGAACCGTTGGTGCGACGGGCGCTGGATCTCCTTCCGAACTACTACGATGCCTGGTTCAACCTAGGGAGCATATTGTCAAGTTTGACGCGTTGGGATGACGCGGTTTCTGCTTTTCGGCAAGCCATCGCACTGCATCCCGATGCCGAAGCGGCCTTGGTGGCACTGGGCACTCTGCAAAGCAAGTTTGCCGAGCGGGACGCCGAATCTATCCACTGTTTGAATCGAGCCATTGCTGTCAATCCCAATAATGCGGCGGCGTATATCGCCTTGGCCAATGTGTATTTACGCATCAAGGAGATGCCGCGCGCCTGGGATCTGTACCGCCGTGCACAGGATTTACAGCCTTTTGTGACCTGGCGCACGAAGCAGCCCACCCCTGATTTTTCAGTGTTGCTGCTCGACTCCCCGGGTGCAGGATCAACACCAGTTGACTATTTGGTCGGGCAAGCCACCTACAACCGGCATTTTTATTGCGTGATGCCACAGGGCCAGCACGACATTGCCTTGCTGCGCAGCAAAGCTGATGTTGTGATCAACATGCTAGCGGACGCGGACAACGGGCAAGAAATTTTGCCAAGGGCACTGGAATTGGCCAATCAGCTGGACCGTCCAGTCGTCAATCATCCCAGCAAGATCATGAGAACCGACCGGGAATCGATGGCCCGTCTGCTGGCCTCGATTCCCAAGTGCCACGCGCCCCGCACCGTACGGATGTCGGAGACAGGTTTGGCACAGGCCGTCGCCAGCGGTGGCATTCCGGGCTTCCCCATGCCGGTGGTTGTGCGCCTGGCAGGAACCCATGGCGGCGATGACATGGAAAAGGTAGACAGCTGGCAGGCAGTGGGTGAGTTCGTGGCCCGCCACCCAGGGCAGGTTTTTTATCTGGCCGAGTATGTGGACTATCAATCAGCCGATGGTTGGTTTCGCAAATACCGTCTCATTTGTGTCGATGGCGCATGGTTTCCCTACCATCTTGCGATTCATAAGGACTGGAAAGTGCATTACTTTCGCACCGCAATGGTCGACCATGCATGGATGCGTGAAGAGGAAGAAGCCTTTTTGCGAGCCCCTGAGGGCGTTTTTGATCAGGCCTGTTTTGACGCTCTGCATGCCATCACGGCAGCCAGCGGATTGGAGTACTACGGCATTGATTGCGCCTTGACCAATGACTGCTGCCTGCTGGTGTTTGAAGCAAACGCCACCATGCTGGTTCACGATGAAAAAGAGGCGCCTTTTACCAGCAAGAATCGCTACATTGGAAACATCAAAATCGCCTTCGACGCCATGCTGGCACGCTTGGCGCGGTGGAAAAAAGTCTAGGCGAAAACACACCCACTTATTGATTCAATACAAATCGTATGGACCATACAGCAAAGGTTGATCGCTGCTGAAATCAGGTTCTGGTTCTTACTCATACCCAAACGACCGCACCCGCGCTTCGTCGTCTGCCCAGCCCGAGCGCACCTTGACCCACATTTCGATGAAGACCTTGCAATCCATCAGCTTTTCAAGCTCGACACGGGTTTCCATTCCGATGCGTTTGATGCGTTCACCCTTATCACCGATCACCATGGCCTTGTGACCATCACGCTCAACGACGATGGTGGCGGCGATGCGCAGCAGGCGCTTCTGGCCCTTTTTCTGAGGCGGTTCTTCGTCAAATTTGTCAATGACCACGGTCGAGGTGTAGGGCAATTCGTCACCTGTCAGGCGAAACAGCTTTTCGCGCACCATCTCGGCGGCCATGAAACGCTCGCTGCGGTCAGTGAGTTCATCTGCGGCGTACCACCAGGCTTGTTCAGGCAGGTACTTGGCGCAAATGTCGAGCAGGCGTTCGATGTCTTTGGCGCTTTTGGCCGACATCGGCACAAATTCGGCAAAGGCATGCTTTTCCTGCATGGTTTGCAGCCAGGGCGCGATGTCACCACGACGGTGCACGTTGTCGAGCTTGTTGGCAATCAACACCGTCGGGATGTTCTTGGCCAGCAGCGCCAGCACACGGGCGTCGGCCGGTGTGAAACTGCCCGCTTCCACCACAAACAGGATCAGGTCCACATCGGCCACCGCACCGACCACGGTTTTGTTGAGCGACTTGTTCAACGCGTTGCCGTGAATGGTCTGGAAACCCGGGGTGTCCACAAACACAAACTGGCTAGCGCCCACAGTGTGCATGCCGGTGATGCGGTGACGGGTGGTTTGCGCCTTGCGCGAGGTGATGCTGATCTTTTGTCCAACCAGCGCGTTGAGCAGCGTGGACTTGCCCACATTGGGCTTGCCCACAATGGCGATCAACCCGCAACGCTGGCCTTCAACCGGTGCCGCCATCGGCCCAGCGGGGCGCATGTTGCGGTGCATTCCGGCCAGCAATTCTTCTAGGTTATCTTGGGTTGTAGCCCCTGATTCTTCTGGTGTATCTGCTATTTTTTTTGTAGTGTTCATGAATTGGCCCTGGATTTAAGTGTTTGCAGCATGGCGGTGGCGGCGGCTTGCTCGCCGGCGCGACGCGAGCCGCCAATGCCGCGCTCGCACAGATGAAGTTCTATGACTTCGCATTCGACATCAAAGGTTTGCCTGTGCGCCGCGCCCAGCGTGGCCACCACTTTGTACCCGGGAACCTTCATGCGACGGGCTTGCAGCCACTCTTGCAACTCGGTCTTTGGGTCTTTGCCAATGGCATCCATCGCGGGGTTGATTTCTACCGCCTGGTACAAGCGGTGCACCAGCGCTTGTGCGACTGAAAAACCGGCATCCAGATAGACCGCGCCAAGAACGGCTTCAAGCGCATCGGCCAAGATGGAGGGACGTTTTTGCCCGCCTGAGCGCATTTCGCCTTCACCCAGCTGAATCACGTCGGGCAAGCCCAACGCCACAGACAATTTGTGCAAGGTGTCTTGTTTGACCAGATTGGCACGTACCCTTGAAAGGTCGCCCTCTGGCAAACTTTGCAATTGCCGATACAACATGTCGGCTACCACCACCCCCAGCACGGAGTCCCCCAGAAACTCCAGGCGCTCGTTGTGGTCTGCCGAAAAACTGCGATGCGTCAACGCACGCTTGAGCAAACCAAGATCCGCAAATTGATGTTGCAAACGTGCTTGCAATGCGTCCAGGTTCAAGTTCAACCCCTCACCTGAATGTTCAACGTGACCGCCCCGTGTACTTGAGCGTCAGAAAAGCGGGACCAACCAGGTGAATTTCACGCTGGTAGGCAAAACTGACCACCACTTGGTCGTTTTCCTTGGTCACGTCAATGTCTTTGCCAGAGATTGAAGTGATGTTGTCGATGCTGGCTGCCTTGTCAAAAATGCTGCGCACTTCTGCCACCGTGGTGCCTTCTTTGGCCTTGTTGACTGCCTTGAGCACCTCCTGGTACTCGATAGCGGTAGGTGCCACTTGTGCAAGGACCACACCAGTGACCGCCAACACACCGCCCACGAACAGCAAGCCGATGAAGGACAGCCCGCGTTGCCTGCTTTTCAGAGAATGTGCCATGTCTTGCCCTTGTCAGTTGAAGGAACCGATGCGCTTGAGGCTACCAAAATTCATCCACACAAAAAAAGCCTTGCCCACGATATTTTTGTCTGGCACACAGCCCCAATAACGTGAAGCCAGCGAGTTGTCGCGGTTGTCGCCCATCATGAAGTAATGACCGGCTGGAACCTTGCAGACCACGCCTTCAATATGGTAGCTGCAATTGGATTTGAACTCAAATTCATCCGCACCCGGCACGAAGGCGGGCCGGCCATCGTCGTTGAGCAAACGATGTGGCTTGTCGCCCAAGGTTTCTTCAAACTGCTTGAAGTAGCGCATGGCATCTTCGTCAAAAAACTCGGGCAAGGCATCGGTTTTGAGGGACTGGCCGTTGATGGTCAGGCGCTTGTTCAGGTAGGCCACTTCGTCACCGGGCACGCCCACCACGCGTTTGATGTAATCCAGGCTGGGTTTGGGCGGGTAACGGAACACCATGACATCACCACGCTGGGGCGGTGTACCTTCGGTGATTTTGGTATTGAGCACAGGCAGGCGCAAGCCGTAGTGAAATTTATTGACCAGAATCAGGTCACCCACCATCAGCGTCGGGATCATGGAGCCTGACGGAATTTTGAACGGCTCAAACAGAAACGAGCGCAGGATAAACACACCGATGATCACCGGGAACAACCCGGCCGTCCAATCCAGCCACCAGGGTTGTGCCAGAATATTTTTTTGGGCCTCAGACACATTGCCGTCCAACTTGGCAATACCCAGTTTGCTCAACTCGTCGTTGCGCTTGATGGCATTGGCTTCAAGCGCAATTGCCGCCATTTGACGTTGGGGCAAAAAGTAAAACCGCTCTGCCAGCCAATACAGGCCGGTAACCACCGTGGCCAAAAACAGCAGCAAAGCAAAGTTGCCTTCAACAGAACCGAAGTACCAGGCACCCACATAGGCCGCAAAAGCCCCAAGAATCAGGGAAGTCAAAACCTGCATCACGCATCCACCTTCAGAATGGCCAGGAAAGCCTCCTGTGGCACTTCAACCGAACCAATTTGTTTCATGCGTTTTTTGCCTTCTTTTTGTTTTTCCAGAAGCTTGCGCTTGCGGGAGATGTCGCCGCCATAGCACTTGGCGATCACGTTTTTACGCAGCGCTTTGATTGTCTCACGGGCAATCACGTTGGCACCGATGGCGGCCTGGATGGCGACGTCGTACATCTGGCGCGAAATCACCTCACGCATTTTGGCCACCACCGCACGGCCACGGTAAACCGACTGCGAACGGTGCACGATGATCGACAAGGCATCGACCTTTTCACCATTGAGCAAAATGTCGACCTTGACCACGTCAGCGGTGCGGTACTCTTTGAATTCGTAGTCCATGGACGCGTAACCACGTGACACGCTTTTGAGTTTGTCGAAAAAGTCCATCACAATTTCGCCCAGCGGTATCTCGTAGGTCAGCACCACCTGGCGGCCTTTGTAGGCCATGTTCAACTGCACGCCACGCTTCTGGTTGGCCAGTGTCATCACCGGGCCGACGTATTCCTGCGGCATGTACAAATGCACCGTCACAATGGGCTCGCGGATCTCTTCCAAGCGGCCTTGGTCGGGCATTTTGGAGGGGTTTTCGACCATTTTGATCTCGCCATCGGCCTGCACCACTTGGTAAACCACACTGGGCGCGGTGGTGATCAAGTCCTGGTCAAACTCGCGTTCAAGTCGTTCCTGCACAATTTCCATGTGCAACAAGCCCAAAAAGCCACATCTGAAACCAAAACCCAGGGCTTGCGACACTTCTGGCTCGTAGTGAAGTGAGGCATCGTTGAGCTTGAGTTTTTCCAGGCTGTCGCGCAGGCCTTCGTATTGGTTGGCCTCGGTGGGGTACAACCCGGCAAACACCTGGGGCTGAATTTCCTTGAAACCAGGCAAAGCTTCAGTGGCCGTGAAAGCAGCCCCCCCCGTGCCAGGCTTGATTAAGGTTATGGTGTCCCCTACTTTGGCGGCTTGCAGTTCCCGAATACCCGCGATGATGTAACCCACCTCACCGGTTTCCAGCGAATCGCGAGGCGCATTGGCTGGGGTGAACACACCCAAACTATCGGCGTTGTAAGTGGTCTCCGTGGCCATCATCTTGATGCGCTCACCTTTGGCCAAGCGACCGTCGACCACACGCACCAGCATCACCACACCGACGTAGCTGTCAAACCAGCTGTCAATGATCATGGCGCGCAGAGCACCATTGGGGTTCCCTTTAGGCGCAGGAATGCGCGCCACCACGGCCTCCAGAATATCCTCAACCCCCATGCCACTTTTGGCTGAACAGGCAATGGCGTTGGACGCATCCAGACCGATCACATCTTCAATTTCACTTTTTGCGTTTTCCGGGTCTGCGTTGGGCAAATCCATTTTATTGAGGACCGGGACCACTTCAACACCCAATTCGAGCGCGGTATAGCAGTTGGCCACGGTTTGGGCTTCAACGCCCTGACTGGCATCGACCACCAGAAGAGCGCCCTCACAAGCCGAAAGTGAGCGGCTCACTTCATAGGAAAAGTCGACATGGCCGGGCGTGTCAATCAGGTTCAGGTTGTAGATCTGGCCGTCTTTGGCCTTGTACTGCAACGCGGCTGTCTGGGCCTTGATGGTGATGCCACGCTCCTTTTCGATGTCCATGGAGTCGAGCACCTGGGCTTCCATTTCGCGCTCTTGCAGCCCCCCGCAACGCTGGATCAAACGGTCTGCCAGAGTGGACTTACCGTGGTAAATGTGGGCAATGATCGAAATATTTCTGATGTGTTTCATCAATGGAACCGAATGATTGTAGTAGAAAAGAAGCTAACAGAAAAAAGGGCGCGGTCAAAAGAGACG
>CAIOAQ010000402.1 GCA_903856025.1 uncultured beta proteobacterium | reverse complement strand
TTTGCCCGCAAAAAACATGTTCAAAAAGAAGGTGTGCAGCATGTCGTCGCGGTGGTGGCCCAGCGCGATTTTGGTGATTTTCAACTCGTCGGCCACCCTGTACAAAATGCCCCGGCGCAGGCGGCTGCACAGGCTGCACATGGTTTTGCCCTCGGGCACCACCTTTTTGACGATGCTGTAGGTGTCCTGGGTTTCGATGTGGAACTCGATGCCCAGTTGGGCCAGATAATCCGGCAGGATGTGCGCCGGGAAACCGGGTTGTTTCTGGTCCAGGTTGACCGCCACGATGTCAAAGTGGATCGGCGCGCGCTGCTGCATCTTGATCAGGATGTCGAGCATGCCAAAGCTGTCCTTGCCGCCGCTGACGCACACCATCACCCGGTCGCCTTCCTCGATCATGTTGAAGTCGATGATGGCTTGGCCGACCTGGCGGCACAGGCGTTTTTCCAGTTTGTGGGTCTCGCGTTCAATTTTCAGCCGTTTGGGGGCCGGGCTGGCGTCGGCGGCGGATTCCGGCAGGTCCAGGGTGGTTTCGGTGTCGGTCCAGGTCGTATTCATAAGTTCAATCCTTGTGCCATTCGCCTGTTTCCATGCGGATGGCCACTTCACAGTCTGCAAAAATTTCGAGTTTGGCGATCTTCACCCGCACGCCTTTGACGCCGGGCAACTGCATCAGGCGGTTGGCCAGCTTGCCGATCAGGGTTTCGAGCAGGTTGACGTGTTCGGCGGTGCATTCGTCGATGATGATCTTGCGCACCTTGCGGTAGTCCAGCACGCTGCAAATGTCGTCGTCTGAAGGCAACAAAGGTTGTGCGCCCAGGCTCAGCTCGGCGTCCACCTGGATCGGCTGGGGCGCGGTTTTTTCGGTGTCAAGAATACCCAGGTTGGCATCAAAACGCAGGCCGGTGAGGGTAAGGGTTTGCAGGCCCTGGGTGCTGCTGGTACAAAGGTTCATGGTGAGGTTGGCGCAAGCCGTTCGCAGGTGAAGGGGTTAGAGCAACGAAAAATCGCGCTCAAATTTCATTAAATGCTGACCGCCGTCAACGATCAGGGTGGTGCCGGTGATGGACGCATTGCCCAGTGCAAAGGCGACCGTGGCGGCGACGTCTTCCGCAGAGGACGAGCGCCCCAGCGGTGAGAGCTTGTGCAGCGCCTCAAATTTGTCCGGGCTGAGCATGTGGCTGGTCAGGGTCAGGCCGGGGGCCACACCCACCACCCGCACACGCGGAGCCAGCGCCAACGCCAACATGGTGTTGGCCGACTCCAGCGCCGCTTTGGACAGGGTGTAGCTGACAAAGTCGGGGTTGGGGTTCCACAGCTGTTGGTCTAGCAGGTTGACCACCACGCCCGTGGCATCACCGCGTGTTTCAAGATGCGTGTGCAGGGCCTGGCTGAGCAGGATGGCCGCGCCGGTGTTGGCGCGCAGGTGCTTTGCCATGGCCGCGAAGGTGAAGGTCTCTGGCGTGTCATGCTCAAACGTAGAGGCGCTGTTGACCACGGCATCGACATAACCCAGTTTTTCGATCACCGTGGGCAGCAGGTTGCGCACTGCCGTCTCGTTCCCAAGGTTTGAGCGAAATGAGGCGCTAGACCCCGCCAAACTTGCGCATTCAGCTACAGTTTTACGAGCATCTTCGACCGAATCGCGGTAATGAACCGCCACCCGCCAGCCCGCGCGCG
>CAIOAQ010000401.1 GCA_903856025.1 uncultured beta proteobacterium | reverse complement strand
CCATGCCCGCCGCACCGGGCGACATGTCGTTGAGGTCGCGTTCCAGATCGGCGCGCAACAGACGCATCTGCATGGCGTGTTTAAGAAGCAATCGCCCTGCGGCAGTGGCTTTCAGGGGGCGGCTGCGCACAATCAGCACGGTGCCCACCTGCATCTCAAGCGAACGCAGACGCTGCGACACCGCTGACTGGGTGATGGACAAGCGAACCGCCGCGCGCTCGAAACCGCCCTCTTCCACGATTGCTGCCAGACATTCAAGCGCATCAGGGTCAAAAGTACTCATGGGCGTGACTCAATCAGTGTTGCTAATATTTACGGACCAAATTTATTCTATTACTGATAACAGATCGGCTCCTGACCATGCGCCGATGTTTATCGAGACTTCGCGTTAACCCTTGAATGCGGTTGGCCATCGTTTTTTGCGCGCTTTTTCGGCTTTAGCCATCGGTGCTGCCTTGCAAAATAGAATGTCCACCCAAGGATGTCCCGCATGACTCTGCAATACCAACTCAAAGAAGGCAGCTACCACCTGTACGACCTCAGCACGCCGGTGAGCAAGGTCACCGGCGAACACCGTTTGCGGCTCAAAACCGACACGGTGGCGATTGCCTTTGAGGTCAGTACCGGCGCGCTGCGTGAGCATGGCAGCCCCATGCGCATCCACTCCTGGGCCAACACCACACGCAGGCGTCTGCGTGCCAGCGGCGCGCTGGCCAGCGCCAATGATCTGGTGGTGGTGTCCGGACCGCTGCCGGTGGACGAGATCAACAAGTGCCTAAAAATCAATGGCTACTGCCGTGACATGTTCACCCGGCTGCGTGAACTGCCGCATGGCAAGTACCTGGGTCGTGCCAGCGAATCGCCACGCAAAACCACCCATTAGCTATAATTTTAATAGCTTATAGCACTTATTACACGAGGGTTAGCGCCTGATTTTCCTTATAAAATAGGCTGAATCTGGATCGCCACACCGCTGAGCACCGCATTGCCTGAGAGCGGATCACGCTGGCTGTCATCCAGCAATACGTTCAGGTTGACCCCCGGGCGCTGCGCCGCCAGCGTGAGCTGGCTTCCGGGTAAATCATGACCCCATCCATGCGGCAGACTGACCACGCCAGGCATCATGTCTGCGCTGATTTCCACCTGGGCTTCAATCTGGCCTGAGGCGTTGCTGATACGGGCCAGCTTGCCAGCCTGCAACTGCAGGCGCGCGGCATCCGACGGATGAACCAACGCGGTGCAACGCATCGGGCCTTTGGCAAGCAGGGGCAGGTTGTGCATCCAGCTGTTGTTGCTGCGCACGTCGCGTCGACCGATGACCACCAACTCTGGCGCAGGCGTTTGCAGGTCAGCCCAGGCGCGCGGCAAGTCTGCCAGCAGCGCCGGTGGGGCCAGCTCGATCTTGCCGCTGGGGGTGCGCAACAGCTCCGGTACCCGCGGCTGCAGTTCACCCAGGTCAATGCCGCTGCTGGCGGCCTGCACTTTAGCCAGCGTCAGGCCGTCGGGTTTGCGGCCAAATTCGTCACCATAGGGGCCGGTGCGCAGCACCAGTTCAAGCAGGCGTTGCGGCCCGCTTAAGCCCTGGGTGGCTTGCAGTACGGTATCTGCATGAGGGCCAAACTGACGTTGCACGTCCTTGGCAAACTGTGCGTCGTCGATGGCGTTCACATCCACATCGGCAGGCTGACCTTGCGCGATGGCGGCCAGCTTTAGCAGGATTTGCCACTCCGCCGGGCGGTCTTCCAGCGGCAACACTGGCGCGCTGTAACGGGCATGGTTGCGCCATGAGAGTTGCGCAAACATCATGTCAAAGTGGTCATCCTGCAGCGGCGACAAGCCCGGCAGGATCACATCGGCATGGCGGGTGGTCTCGTTCAAATAAATGTCCACGCTGACCATGAAATCCAGCGACGCAAGCGCCCTGGAAATGCGTGGTCCGTTGGGGGCCGAGAGCACCGGGTTGGTGGCCACGGTGATCAGCGCGCGCACCTGGTCCTGGCCCGCGGTCTCAATTTCTTCGGCCAGGCAGGTGATGGGCTGCTCACCCATCACCTCGGGCGCGCCGCTGACGCGCGAGGCGTGGCGACCTGTGGCAATGCCGCGCCCACTACCCGAGGTCCCCAGGGTATTGCTGGCAAAGGCAGCGGCTTTGGGAAACATCACGCCACCGGGCACATCCAGATGCCCGGTCAGCACATTGAGCACATCGACCAGCCAGCTGGCCAGGGTACCAAAGGTTTGGGTGCAGGTGCCAATGCGGGCGTAGACCGCTGCGCGCTCGGTGTGGGCCAGCGCCCGGGTGAGCTCCACAATGGTGTCGGCCGCGATGCCACAGCGCACGGCCACCGCCTCAGGCGTGAAAGCGGAAACGGCTCGACGCACGTCCTCGACCCCGGCGACCCATTCAGACACCGCACCCAGCCGCTCCCACCCATTGGCAAACAAGGTGTGCACCATGGCGGCCAGAAAGAACACGTCTGCGCCAGGGCGAATGGCATGGTGCGCATCGGCGACGGCGGCCGTTTCGGTGCGCCTGGGGTCCACCACCACCAGACGGCCACCGCGCGCCTGCAGCGCTTTGGCTTTGCCTTTGAAGTCGGGCACGGTCCACATGCTGCCGTTGCTGGCCAGCGGGTTAGCTCCGATCACGACCAGCAGCTGGGTGCGACTGATGTCAGGCACCGGCACAGTCATCCAGTGGCCGAACATCAGGCCGCACGACAGTTGCTTGGGCACCTGGTCCAGACTGGAGGCCGAAAACACGTTGCGGGTGCCCAAAACGCGTGCCAGCTTGGGAAAGTAGCTCATCAGCCCGTACTTGTGCACGGTGGGGTTGCCCACCGCCACCGCCACCGCATGGCGGCCATGCGCCGCTTGCAGCGTTTGCAGGCGGCGGGCGATTTCGGCAAAAGCCTCGTCCCAGGTGGCTGGCTCATGGCGGCCGTTGCGTTTGATCAGGGGGGTGCGCAAACGATCAGGGTCGTCGTGAAGATCTTTCAAGGCCACCGCTTTGGGGCAGATGTAGCCCTGACTGAACGGGTCATTGGCATCACCACGGATGTGCGTCACCGCGCCATCTTGCACCTTGATCTCAAGCCCGCAGCAGGCTTCGCACAGGGGACAAATGCGGTAGTGGGTGGTCTGTGGCATGGTCGAGCCTTATGGGGTCAAAAAAGGCGCATTGGCCCATAAACAAAAGCCGCTGTCCAGAACCTGGGCGACAGTGAGGTGGCCTTGATCGCCGAAAGGCATCAGTCGCCAGGATACAGACGCAGGCACGCCTTGCCATCGGCTTTGGCGGTGTACAGCATCTTGTCCGCATGCACCAACAACACTTCGGCGGTGCTGTCGTCGGTGGGGTACACGGTGACCCCCATGCTGACCGCCACCCGTACCTGCTGATCGAACACGTCCATGGGCTGCCCCAATTCAAACATCAACAAGTGCAACAACTTGTTCGCTTCATTGACGTGGGCCAGGTTGCCAAGCAACAGGACAAATTCATCACCTCCCATGCGGGCGACCGTATCCGCGCCACGCAGCGCCGCTGTCATACGCTGCGCCACCACACGCAAGACTTCATCGCCTGCGGCGTGTCCCAGGCGGTCATTGATGGGCTTGAAGCCATCCAGGTCCACATAACACACGGCCAGCAGCTTGCGATTGCGCTTGGCAAGCTCCATGGCCTGTCTCAGTCTGTCAGCCAATAGGCGCCGGTTCGGCAGTCCGGTCAAGGCATCATGGTTGGCAGCAGTTTCAAGGGCCTTATGACGCTCCAACAATTGTGAAATTGACGAAAGCACACCGACAACCTGCCGGGACTCACGCGTGGTGTCCTCAACCACCGAAAGCATCAACCAGATGGTTTCCAGTTCGCCATCGGGCTTGCGGTTGCTGATCTCCCCGGCCCAACGTCCGT
>CAIOAQ010000400.1 GCA_903856025.1 uncultured beta proteobacterium | reverse complement strand
TTTGCCCGCCACATGCAGCCCAAGCTCACACGGCTTGTCTTCGCACTGCTTGTCGCGCAGCGCTTCCAGCCAGACAAACATCTCGACATCGCGCGCGCTAAAACCCTGGCTCATGTACCCCAGGTAGCCCTGGTTGACCAAACCAAAGTCCTGCGACCGTTCGACCGCATCGCGCATGAACGGGGGAATGAAATTTTCTGCCGGCCAGTTGTGCGACAGGCCCTTGAACATCGGGTAGCGATCCGACAGGTGAGCATCGATGGCGCGCACAAATTTGCGCTTGAGCTTGAGCGGCACGTTCCATACAAAACGCATCAGCACCTTGCTGGTGTCGTCGTCGCGCAGCATCAGGGCCCACAGCGTGCGAATGAAATCGGGGCTGAGCTCGTCCTGCTGGAACTCCCAGACGATGGCTTCGGTGCCGTCCGCAATGAAGATGTCGCGAAACGCCTGCGGTTCAGTCAGCAGGCGCCGCCGCAGCAGCGCCATCTGGCGGTGAAAAGATTCGACGGCTTCGGTCTGCTCCAACGCTTCGATTTGGGATCGCGTGGCATCCAGCGCATGGCTCGCGCTGAGGTAGCGCCCGAGTTCGTCGCCGCCAGCTGGCAGCGGGTTGGTGCGGTGGTCGTTGCTCATCGAATGATCTCCGCGTCGCAATTGGCTGCCACCCGCTTGATGCGGTTCTGCAGCTCGGGCGTGACCTTGATGCGCTCCATGGCACCCGCGATCAATTGCCCCACATCGCGGGACTCGCCGCCGACGACAATTCGGGTCTTTTCAAACAGTTCAGGCAAATCCTGGTAGCAAGTCTTGCAGTCGGTGCAGCGAATCTGATCGGCAACGTCGTAGGTCACCAATGTTGGGGCAGTTGCCGCTGGTGCGTTGCTGGCCGCTGCAGCGTTGCCGCCAGGCAGTGCCATGATGGGGATGACCCGGGCACCGCCGACTGGCGCTTTGCTGGCCGAAGCAAGCTCTGACATGGCACGGGCAAAAGAGTCGAGTGACGAGTCCCGCTGCGTGACCGAATCGAGGTACTGCGCGCGCAAGGCCTCCATACCAACGCGGTGGTTTTCACCCAGTTTGGCAACATGTTGGCCAGCGAGGTATTGCAGCAAATGCCAGTACTTGCGCCGTTCTTCAACCAGTGCAATAACGGTTTCGGAGACCGCAATTTTGGTCAGATGTCTGTTGGCATCGGTGGACCAGATGAAAGGCGCTTTGCCTTGGCGTTCGGCTTTTGACAGCTCGACGTAGGCGTCGACCGGCACGGCATGGGAATCGTCCGCGCCAAACTTGTGAAACTGTTTCTTGAAGCGGATTTCACCCAGTGCAAAGTGGGCCGGGGTCAGCGCGGTGCTGAGCAGTTTGACCTGCCCGTCTGCATTGACGTACTCCAAGGTTGTTGTGGCCCAGGTTTTCTCGGGTTCGGGGTTGCCTTCAAGCGAGAACCAGTCATGCAGCGTACTACCCCGGCGCGGGTCATGCACAAACACCGGGTTCATGCGGCTCTCAACCGCCAGGCGCGCGCGTTCGGACGAGGCTTCGTCGCCAATGCCATGCTCGCCCTGGCAGGGGGTATAGACATCGAGCAGCGCTGGCCCGTCGGTATACGACAGGCACTCCATCGTGTTCTTGAGAAAATGCCCCTGCAAGGAGGTGCTGGTGGCACACACAAATACATTGGAATGGAAGGCCGCGATCAGGGCCAGCTCTTTGCGGGACTCGTGCTTGCCACTGGCACTGCTGCCAAAACGGGCCAGGTCAGCGTCCTGACCCAGATAGCTCGAGGTAGAGGCCTGACCACCGGTGTTGGAGTAAGCACCGGTGTTGAGCACCAGCATCTTCAGCGGCGTGCCGCTCATCAGAATGCGCGACAGGGCACCAAAACCAATGTCATAGGTGGCACCGTCACCGCCAATCGTGACCACGGTGGGCATCAGGCCCAGTTCCTGCACGGTGAACTGCTCCCACGACAACATGCTCAGCGCCTTGTCGTGAACGCCCGGATCGTAGGCATCCGCCAGCTCCAGCTCGGCCAGACGCAGGGCACGCACATCGCCCACGGTTTGCGCTGCAATGCCTTCAAAAATGCCCTTGGCCAGCGGTTGGGCGTCCTGGAACAGGCTGTTGACCCACGGGTCTTTGAACGGGTTGAACGGGAAGGTGGAGGCATACACACTGCTGCAGCCGGTTGAATTGGCTACCACCGTGCCAGAGGGACCGTTGCCGGTTGGCCCGCTTTCATACACGTAGAGCCGGTGCTCCAGGGTGCTGATCAGATCGATGATGCGCCTCTGGCGAGGGGCTTCGGCTTTGGCAAGCGACACTTGCTTGTCGTTCAAACGGGCAATCAGACTTTCAAGCTCGCGAATGTGCCCGCGCTGGCGGTTGTCGGTGATGGCGTGGTTGGTTGCCATGAACAAGCGGGTGGCCGTCACCTCGCCGCAACCCCTGCAAGCGCCGTGTCCGCCGGTGGTGCTGTAGTAGTTGGCGCGGTCCAGCAGCAGCCTCTTGATCTCGCCGCCGCTTTGGAGCGCGTCAGCCACAAAACGGGTCGGCGTGTTGGGCGTCTTGCTCATGAAGTCAAAACGTTGCTGCAGGGTTTGCAGCAAGGCGCCGTCTTGCTCGCGCGAGACCAGTGCACCGGGGCCACAGACCTCGACACATTCCAGGCAGCCGGTACATTTCCAGGGGTCCACATTGACACCATAGAGTCCGCCGCTGCCGGGCTTGGTTTTTTCCATGGCATCGAAAAACGGTTTGGTGCGCGCCACTGGATAGAGCGCCAGCACGTCGATCAGTTTGCTGAAGTTGCGCAACACCGCGACGTTGTCCGTCTCCAGTGTGCTCGCCGCATCGGCCACCAGTTCATGGAAAGGTCGTGACAGCTTGGCCTGGCGGTAGCTCTCGCGCACGCCGTTTGCCAGCGCATAGACATGGCCGCGCATGGCCTCGCGTTGGGTTGGGGGAATGTCGAGCTGGCCAATACCAGTGAGCAACAGTTCGTGAATATCATGAACCGAATTGGGAATGGCACCGTCCGGACACACCAGCGCGCACTCCATGCAACCGGTACACACGTCGGCATTGAAGACGGGGACGGTGCGGCGAAACAGCCCCTTGTCCTTGGCGCTGGCCGTGCCTGCTGGCATGAACAGACCGGTTCCGGGTAGGACCGGTGCTTCCCCGATGGCCCCCTGGCGGAACGGGTTGAGCACCATGTCGTCGTAATACTGGCGGTCGAACATGCCCGCGCAGCCCGAGGCACCTGCGCTTTGGCACATGGACGCTGAAAGTGCAACATTGTGAATGGCAATGGGGGCAGGTTTGGCATCGATGCGGGTAAATGTGTCAAGCTCGTATTCAACCGCTTGTGTCGCCTGGATGCCCTCGGCGATGACGGCCATATTGCCGTCAATGACGGCACCGCCCTTGCCGCCGAATTTTTTGGCGATTTGTTGACGGATTTTTTTGAGGATGACCTCTGGCGCAGCGCCTTGTGAAACCTGGTTGACGTGCCCGGCCACCGCCCCGATGAAGGCGATGCCCATCATGCGGGTGGCCAGCTCAGGTGACGGCGCGTGCTTCTTGGCGACCGCAAAGGCATCCACTATGAAGAAGCGGATTTTTTTCTCACGGATGGTCTTGCGCGCGGGCAAGGGCAGGTCTTGCCAGACTTCTTCGGCACTGGCGTTCGATTGCAGAATGAAGGTGCCACCTGCCACCAGTCCGAGAAGCGGGTTGGTGTGGCTGAATGCCTTGTGGTCCGGGGCAATGACGACTTCGACGTCTTCCAGTTCGGCGTTGGTGATCTTGACCGGCTCCGGGCTCAGGGTGATGTAGTAGTTGGTCGGCGCACCGCTCTTTTCAGAACCATATTTGGGTGCCGACTTGGAGTGCATGTTGAGCACGCCGGCCAGGATGTCGGTCAGCAGTTTGCCTGAGGCGATGGTGCCGTACCCTCCGACCGAATGAAAGCGCACCCGAAAACCGGCATCGGGCAGCAGCTTTGGATTTTCCTCGGTGGTCAGTGCCATCAGCTCGGTTTCTGGGTAGGCCAGCTTCAGGCGCGCTTGCATTTCCATCACGCGCGGTGCGGCAGTTGCCGAGAAGAACTGGGAGCCCAGGTAAATCAGCGGCGCGACTTTGCCATCCTGCATGTTCTTGAAGGCGGCAATCAAATGGCGCGGCTGCAAGTCATGGCCGCCCAGGCCAAAAATGGCCGTCGTCAACAGCGGGCTGGTGGCCATCGGGGCGATGCCGGGGTGGCGCATCTGCACCGCATTTTCGCGGGCCTTGAACAGTGCCTGGGTGACCAGACTGGTCAGCGCGGTCTGATCCGAGCGTTCCAGTACCGTGACCGCCTTCTTGCCCTGCAAGGCGGCGACCAGCTCGGCTTCCGGGAAAGGTTGCAGCAATTTGACCGCAATCAGCCCAACCTTTTGGCCCAAGCTGCGCAGGTGGCTGACCACGGCTTCCACGTCGTCCGTGACCGAGCCCAGGCCCACCATCACGGTTTCTGCGTCCTCACACAGGAAAGTTTGTACCGGTGCGTAGTGGCGTCCGGTCAGTTCGGCATATTCGTTCATCGCCTGGCGCACGATGGCGGGAACCGCGCTGGCAAAGTGCGTGCGGTGATCCGCTGAACCGGCCTGAAAGTCGGGCTGGTTTTGCACCGCGCCGGTCAGCCCCGGGTTGTTGATATCCACCAGGGCCGGCACCAGTTGGCGGGTGCCTTTCTCAAATGCGTTGATCCACTGGCGCTGCCACGGCGCGTGCAACTCCTGCGGCAGCCAGCCCAGCGTTTTGGCGACCAGTTTGCCGGCGTTGTCCTGTTCGACCTTGGCGGCGTTTGTATCAAGGTAGTTTTGCAGCTTGGCCAGGTGACCGTCGGCCAAGTCCGCCTGATGGCGCACCAAATATTGCTGCAGCTGGCTCACCCGGCCTTTGGCACCGTAAAGCATTTCCTGCGCCAAGGTGGGTGCTTTGATGCGCCCGGCAGGGTCGCCAAGGTACTCGGCCAGACATTCGGGTTCGGGCATCAGTGCTTCACTGAGCATGTGGCTGGTGGCAAAGCCGTCCATGGCGTTGGCCACCGGAATCAGGGAGAGGGAAGCCGCGCGGTACGCAATGGCGGCAAGGTCGGCCGCCTCCTGTGGGTTGGCCCCAAACAGGATGGTGTAGCCCGAAGACATCAACGCATAGACATCGTCGTGGCCGGCCATGACGTTGAGCGAATGCTTGGACACCACCCGAGCGGCCACCTGCAGTACAAAGCCGCCTACCTTTTTGCCAACGGTGACGTAATGCGATTCGAGCGCATACAAAATGCCCTGGCTCGACGAGGCATTGGAAATGAACTGACCGCCGGTCAACGCAGCGCCTAACGCCCCGCTCTGGGCCGAATGCTCGCCTTCTGGACCGAAGAAAAACGGGTGCTTGCCCCAGACGTTCAGGCCACCTTCGGCCCGGAAGGCCTCGTAAAGTTCTGCAATTTCTGTGGATGGCGTGATGGGGTAACCAATCACACCTCCACAAACATGGTTCATGACATAGGCAACTGCGCCGTTGCCATGGATAACGTTGGGGATGCCGGGGTATTTGGCTTGTTGGGCTTTCATCTTGCTGTGCGTGTCCGTAGGTTGTCAGTGGATCTCATGTCCCACGCCAGAGGATCTGCTGCCGTATCGGGCCGCAGACGTTAAAACTGGCTTTGGAGACAAATATGATGAAATCCCCTGCAGGTAGCCTTGGGAGCCCCCTGCTGGAAACTTCGCACGACGCATGCCGGAGATTTTCCGGCCGACAG
>CAIOAQ010000399.1 GCA_903856025.1 uncultured beta proteobacterium | reverse complement strand
GCGCTGAGATGGGCTAAGAGACATCCGGGCCGAGGTCGAGACAATGACAGGCGCTACACTGTATGACCCATGGAAATACATAGACTTGGAGCGCGGAGTCTTTGTTGGGCTAACTGACAAACGCAAGCCTCTCTACATTTCCTGGCAGCAATTCCGGTCCACACACTGCCAAATACCGGGCGCATCCGGTTATGGGAAGGGAATCACGTTGGGACTGCTTGCATATCAGTCGATTTTGGCAGGCGAAATGGCAGCTATGTTTGACCCAAAGCTCGACGAGTTCTTGTTGGCGGTTTATGCCAAAGCTGCTCTCAAAGTTGGAAAACCATTGCATGTTTTGTATTTGAGGCAAGGACAGCCAGCACAGTTCAATCCACTTGCCGGTGCCACAGGCCCCGAATTGGAGGAAATGCTGATTGGTTCTATGGAACTGTTTGACTCGGGGAGCGACGCTGACTTTCACCGGGGCAATGACAGGGATGCTGCCGAAGCGGTGGCTCGATTGGCCGAGGAAAACAATGTCTGGTCGCTGCCTGAGTTATTGGTCTTGGCCTCTAAGAGCAAGGCTATTACGGAGCGGGAAGGCTTTTGGCGGAAATTTAGACACCTGGCTGGGTTATCTGCGGTGCAGACAGATGCCGACCTCGACCTGGGTGGAATTATTGAGCGCGGTGAACCGTTGTACATCATTGGGACAACGGTGCGCGACCCCAAGGTAACCATGCTGCAAAAGTTGGTGCTGGTGCGACTTATTCAATTGATTGAAAAACGCCCCAAGGAAAAACGACGTCCTTTAATGCTGACACTAGATGAGGTCCGGCACCAAATTGGGAATATCTCACTCACCGCCTTGGGCACGTTGAGGTCATCCAATTGTCACGTGGCTATTGCCCACCAAAGTTATGGTGATCTTTTTGAAAACCAGGCACTGAGCCCTGATGCAGTGCGTGGTGCAGTCATCGACAACACGACACTCAAAATTGTTTATCACCTTAAAGATGCCGAATTGGCGAAGGCATTGTCTGCGGCCAGCGCAGAAATCCGCACATTTACGGAATCTGTGGGTCAAATCAATCCTGAAAATCCGATCAACGAGCGAACTTGGCGTGAGGCAAACATTCCGGTCATTGATCCTGGAATATTCACCCATTTGCCGAGCCCAATTGGAAGCGATAACAAGTTGAGGTCTGCCACTGGTGTTGCCTTTAGTGACAAGGTGGCAACGATGATCTCGATCTCTCCCGTTATGAGCGATGTCCAACCGCCGTTGCCAGTGTATCGACCTCCGTCTTGGACGCAGTTGAGTCAGGGTGACGGCGGGTTCCCAACAACAAGTAAACATCTGCTGGAGGACTTGATATGAGTCGCCAACAGTATCTGATGCCACCTGCCCAGCGTCTTGAACGAACGGCGGAGAAGCGCCGACTGATTTTGCGGTTCCTACGCGAAGAAATTTGGTCAGACGCGAAGAATATCGGTGAGCTACTGTGCGTAAAGCCCGCTGCAACCTACAGGACCTTAGCCGGTCTGGTCGAAGAGGAAATATTGCGCTCGACAAGGGTTCCGGTCGTTGGTGGACAGGTCACGCTTTGGGGCATTACTGCGCACGGTCAGGCTATGGCGGTGGAGCCTGGTGAAGCGGTATATGAAAAAGTGTTTGTACCGAGCAGGGTGTCGGCAACCTATCTTCGCCACGCTCTTGATGTCCAGTGGTTGCG
>CAIOAQ010000398.1 GCA_903856025.1 uncultured beta proteobacterium | reverse complement strand
TGGAAACCGGCACCCATGCGCAACTGGTGGCAGCAGGTGGGCTTTATGCTGGATTGGCGGCCTTGCAATTCACCTCGTGAGCGATTCTCGTACAACCCCACGGACTGAAATGAATCTATCAGATGGGACTTGAATACGAGCGACAAGACTCGTAAACTTAGAAGTAACCCTCAAAGGAGCCTCTTATGAACGTTTCAGCATCCAAAGCACCGGCCGTTCAATCGACGCAACAGCCTACCCAGATTCAAAAGCAGGCGCAGGAACAAGCCCAGATTCATGAGCGGCCAAAGCCACCAGAGATTAAAAAACCAGACCCCACGCCACCAAAAACCGTGGTAAACACCCAGGGGCATACCACTGGGCGCCTGGTGAACGTGACTGCCTGAGGCAGCCCAGTTCCATAACCTAACCGGAACATACACCATGGCTGCCCTTGCCGCCACCAACAGTGCCACCCCGTCGCTGCAAGTCTTGCTGATGCGAACACGCGTTGAAGCAGCTCGCCGTGAGGCGGACCAGGCCGACTCCTACGCAAAAACGCTACAAGCACAGGTGCAGGATCAGGAACGCGTCGTGGTTCAGGCGCAGGAGCGTGTACAAACGCTTGAAAGAGCGGCCAACCAGCCCACAGCTGCCTCTGTATCACACGGCAGCACCCAGGCCGAGCGCTCCCAGGCACCTGACACCCCCACCTCTCCACCTACAGTTACCCTTGAGCAAAAGGCTACCTACACAGGGGTGTTGGCAAAGGTGTTTCAGGTGGCGCAACCGATTCTGAATTCGGACTTGAATGCCACCCAAAAGAACCTTGTTAAATCAAGTCTGATGACAAGCGCCAACCACACTTGGAGCGCCAGTCAAACCAACGCCAAGGTTCAGATCACCTATGGTACGCAATCTGCCAACCCGCCACGCACCTCTGTGGGCCAGGTACTGAATACTTCGGCATGAAGACTGCACCTGGCCGGCGCATTTAAGTAGCGCTTTTCACAGTTTTCAACACAAGTGGCGCAGTTCACGCAGGGCCACCGAGATGGGTGCCAAATCAGCGTTTTGACTGCTGATGTTGTCGAGCAACCGGCACAAACGCGTGATTTGTGCCGTGTTTTGATCTGTCCAATTTGAAACAGAGGTGTAGCGCAACAGTACTGACTGTGTGATTTGGCTGGCAATGGCATAAACGTCGTCACGCGCACTGCCCCTGGCCTGGGTTTGCCACAGGGTGTCTGTGGGCAAGCGGTTGATCTGGACGCGCCAAGAACTCAAGCCCAAAGCACTGTCAACTCCAAAATAGGTTTGTGCAACCTGTTCCAGCGTGGCGTGTGTGCTCTCCATCAAATCAACCAAATCGAGCGCCGGGAAAATGAATTCCAGCGCGCTCAAGTTGCGTGCCAGTTCAGGGTCTACACCAGCCAGAACCAATTTTTGCTTAGCCTGATCCCAGTTATCAACGGCAGCCTGCGGCAACCAACTTTCAAGATTGGCTCGCAATTCACGGGCCCCCGGTTGATAACGTCCAATCAAGGTTGGCAAATCAGACTCCTGAAAGCGCGCACGCAACATCCAGCGTGATGCCCGCTGCGCAATGGCAATGAGTTTGCACAGCAAATCCAATTGCAGGCTACTGGTGACGCTGCCGTCCAAGGCATCAATCTGATCCCACAAAGGCTCAAGGTCAAAGACCTCTCGGGCCAAGGTATACGCACGCACCACATCCGCCGTGCTGGCACCGGCTTCGGCAGCCAAAAAGTTGACAAAAGTTGCACCGGTGCGGTTGACCACGGTGTTGGCGACGAAAGTCGCAATGATTTCACGCTTGAGCGGGTGCAGGTCAATGGCTGAAGCAAACTTCTCCGTCAGCGCTTTGGGGAAATAGGCCTTGAGCACACTCGTGAAATAGGGGTCATCTGGCAAGTTGCTGGCCAACAAATCGTCAAATACAGACATCTTGGCGTAAGCCAGGACAACTGATCCTTCGGGCGCGGTCAATCCTTGTTTGGTCGTGCGACGGCGGGAAATTTCCTCATCACTGGGCAAAAACTCGATCTTGCGGTTCAGGCGCCCTGCGCCTTCAAGCCACTGCATCAGGCGTTGCTGTCCATTGAGAAAATACCCTGGACGATGACAAGCCACATCCAGCGCCTGGGTTTGGTAATAGTTGTCAGTCAGTACAAGGTGCCCTACCTCTTCGGTCATTGAGGCCAGAAGATCATTTCGTTGCTTCAAGGTCAAGTCACCGGCTTCTACCACCCGGTCCAGCAAAATTTTGATGTTGACTTCGTGGTCAGAGCAGTCCACGCCGGCGGAGTTGTCGATGGCATCGGTGTAGATCAAGCCACCACTTTGCGCAAATTCAACACGACCCAACTGGGTGCACCCCAAATTTCCGCCTTCGACAAACACCTTGCACCGCAATTGATTGCCATTGACACGGAAGGCATCTCCTGCCTTGTCACCAGCTTGTGCATGACTTTCTGGTGTCGCTTTGACGTAAGTACCGATGCCACCGTTATAAATCATGTCAACCGGCGCTTGCAACAAGGCATGTAGCAACTCGTTGGGTGGCAATTCTTGCGCTTCAATGCCCAGTACCTCACGCGCCGCTGCCGACAAGGGAATCGATTTCAACGAACGCGGGTAAATTCCACCGCCCTCTGACATGACGCTGCGATCAAAATCATCCCAGCTCGAGCGCGGCAGGTTGAACAAGCGTTGACGCTCGGCAAAGCTGCGTGCGACATCGGGTGTCGGATCGATAAATATGTGCCGGTGATCAAAGGCAGCCACCAGTTTGATTTGCGTGGACAGGAGCATGCCATTACCGAACACATCACCCGACATGTCGCCAATACCAACCACAGTAAAAGGTGTCGTCTGGATATCGTGTGCCAAGGACCTGAAATGGCGTTTGGCCGATTCCCAGGCACCTCGCGCGGTGATACCCATCTTCTTATGGTCGTAGCCAACCGACCCGCCTGATGCAAAGGCATCACCCAACCAAAAACCGTAGTCGGCCGACACACCGTTGGCGATGTCAGAAAAGCTGGCTGTACCCTTATCAGCAGCAACCACCAGATAGGGATCATCCACATCTTGCCGGACCACTTGGCGAGGTGGAACCACATTGCCCTTGACCAGGTTATCAGTCAGGTCGAGCATGCCGCAAAGCAAAAGTTTGTAGCAAGCAATGCCCTCGGCCATGAACGCATCGCGGTCACCAACAGGCGGTGGGTTTTTCAATACAAAACCGCCTTTGGACCCCACCGGCACAATCACCGTGTTTTTGACTTGTTGGGCTTTTACCAGGCCCAAAATTTCGGTACGAAAATCTTCACGCCGATCAGACCAGCGCAGACCACCACGCGCCACCTTGTCAATGCGCAGGTGGATCGCTTCAACCCTTGGAGAAAAGACCCAAATTTCAAACAGTGGCTTGGGCTCCGGCATACCGGGCACCTCACGTGAATTGAACTTGAAGCTCATATAGGGTTTACTTGCGCCGGCAGCATCAAGTTGCCATACGTTGGTGCGCAGTGTCGCCAAAATAGAGTGGTGGTATTGACGAAGTACCCTGTCCTCCTCCAGACTGGCCACGGCAGACAACTGTTTTTCAATCAGTTCGTTCAAGCACTTTTGAGCATCAACGCGATCACTGCTTGTGGATGGATCAAACCGCGATTCAAAAAGTTGGTAAAGCAACTGTGCCAACAGGGCGTTCTTGTTGAGTGTGTCCTCAAGATAGCTTTGACTGAAGGGAAAACCCAACTGCTTGAAGTAGCGCGTATAAGCCCTCAACACCGCGATGGCACGTGCATTTAGCGTGGTCGATAGCACCAATTTGTTGAGGTCATCGCTATCAAATTCTTTGCACCAAACCTTGGCGAATACGTTTTCAAAACGTGTACGAATTTCCGAAAAATCAGCAGTGACGGGAAGTTGCAAACCGAGGTCATGAATCCAACATTCTGTGCATTCTGAACCAGCTCCGGCGTCCACAACCTGGTAAGGATGCTCATCCAACACGCGTGCACCCATGCGCTCCAGCACGGGAAGCGAATCTGATAAAGCGACTTTTGACAGGCAATAAATTTTAAAACGAACCACGCCAAGTGTGCTGTCCAGTGGCCTATACAACCGTACAGCCATCGATTTGCCAAGCGATAAGTCCGCCAACACTTGCACATCCTCTGCCGCCATCTGACCTGAAAATTCTTCCTTATAAGCAGCAGGGAAACCATTTGCAAATCGGCTGGCAAGTGTCAACCCGTGGCTTTCACCATGCACCTGCAACAAGGATTGCTTGCACTCGTCTTCCCATCTTTGCGCCAGCTGGGCAACCCGCGCTTCCAGCATCGCAATGTCCACATTTTTAGGAACCTGCGTGCGGGCACGAACCAAGTAATGAATGCGCGCCATAGGACTATCGGTGAGCATGGGCGTAAATTCAATGGATTGCCCATCGAATGCCTGACTAAGTTCATCGCCAATCTTTATGCGCAGTTCAGTGTTGTACCGGTCTCGCGGCACAAATACCTGAACGGATGCAAAACGCCCGAAGGGGTCACGACGAACAAAAATGCGAGCACGTTGACTCTCTTGTAACCGCAAAATTCCAACGGCATGTTCGATCAGAGTCGATGTGTCAATTTGAAAAAGTTCATCGCGCGGGTAGGCATCCAGAATGGATTGCAAGGACTTGGCTGCATGACTCTCTGGCAACACACCTACGGCTTGCATGACGTCCGCTGTTCGGCGACGAATCTGGGGGATCTCATTCACCGAAGCGGCATATGCCTTGGACGTATACAGCCCCAGGAAACGCGACTCACCAACCACTTTGCCAGATTCGTCAAAACGTTTGACTGTCAGGCAGTCCAACCAGGCGGGGCGATGCACTGTTGATCGCGTCATTGCCTTTGTAACCAAAACCAACTGGTCAGAGTCAACAAATTCAAGGGCATCTACGGGCAGCCGGCTAACTGCTGTCTGGGGCTCACCACGCAAGATACCCAAGCCAGATTTCGGAACCGCAACCAAATGTGCACCATTTTCTTGTTGCACTAATTGGTAGTCGCGCGCGCCAAGAAAGGTGAAATGTTGAGCTTCCAGCCAATGAAGAAAATCAACGCCTTCATGCTGTCCGGTGGCAGACAATGCAGACTGTGTCGATGTATTACGAACCGACTGGAGACGCCCCAGAATGGCGGCCCAATCGGACACTGCAGAACGAACATCACGCAGCACGTTGGTCAATTCAGTGGCCAGCAACTCGCGGTCGACTGGTCCAGTAATGCGATCGCACTCCACCAATATCAATGACGACAGGTGATGGCTGCGATGTTCCTCGGGCACAGCCTTTGACGCATGTGTCACCACACCTTGATCGTCTCGATCAACTGCAATCAAAGGGTGAACAATCCACAAGGCGGTGCGCCCCAAACGATTGACAGCCATGGTGACAGAGTCCACCAAAAAAGGCATATCGTCGTGAACGATTTGAATGACGGTGTGCTCACTCACAAACCCGTCTTCAGCAAGTGTCGGATTGAACACCCGAACTCGCACTCCATCTGAATCGGGTGTTGCGTCTAGCAAGCGCCAATGGGCGTTGGCAATCGCCAGCAAATTGGACGGGCCACGTTTTTGCAACTCATCAGGATCAGTTTTGTCAAAGTATGCAGAAACAAAATCTGCCAAGTCGGTGGAGGCAGCACCGGCGTTTTCTAGGGTATAGGTACGCAATGCTGCAAGGGGGGCATGGGTCATGCAAATCTCCGGTAGTTCTTTTGGATGGAAAAGATTCTAAGAAGCAGTTGCGCCCAACTTCAATGCACAAGTGTCAATTCATCACTTTATGCAAATAACACATAACATCAAACTTCCAGGTTTTCCCAATTCAAAGCCCATGCTCCTGACAACACGTTCTGCAACCAAAGAACCGCCGTCAAGGTTTTGCCGTCAGTGACCTTCCCCTGACTACACCAATGCAACAGCTGGATAGGTGTTGCAGAAAATACTTCCAGGAATTCGCCGTTGTCCAAGTGCCTCTCCCCGGCGATCAAACCGCGTGCAAACCAGATATCTATGAATTCGGTGGAATAAGCAATAGCGGGATGAAGCACACCCGCATGAGCCCAATGTGTCGCCGTGTAACCTGTTTCTTCCAACAACTCGCGCTGAGCGCATTGAAAACAAGCTTCGCCGGGGTCAAGCTTTCCGGCGGGAAACTCGATCATGACACGTCCTACCGGGTAACGAAACTGCCGCTCAAGAACAACTCGAATTTGCCCGTGGGCATCTTCAAGCAGTGGAACGATCATGACGGCACCGGAGTGTGCGAAATATTCACGCGAAGCCAGTTCGCCATCAGGCAAACGAACGCGATCTTGAAAGGCGTGTAGAAAGTCACCCTGAAAAAGTTCACGACTATGAACCTTTTCTTCTATCAACCCCGTCTTCACGGGTCTATTCATTAGCCAGCAATCAGAATTGCAAAATGACAGGCTTTAGGTAGCCAACATTTGCTTAATTGCGTCAGAGCAAAGCAGCATCAAGCCACCTGGTAACAGCCCCACCACCAACAACAGCGCACCATTGAGGGACAACACCACACGAACCTCGGTGGACGCTACTACTTCGGACGCAGTGATAGGTGCGTCAAAGTACATTACTTTCACTACGCGGAGGTAATAGAAAGCGCCAACCAAAGACATCATGACCGCAAAGACAGCCAGTCCGATGTGCATGGTTCCGCCGGCCGATATCAAAGCTTGAAGCACGGCCAACTTGGCATAGAAACCAATCATAGGCGGAATTCCCGCCAACGAAAATAAACACAGTGCCATGATGCCAGCGTATAGCGGACTACGTTGATTCAAGCCAGCGAAGTCGGCAATTTCTTCGCTCTCAAAACCATTACGAGCCAACAACAGCATTACACCAAAACTAGCCAATGTAGTCATCACATAGGACAACACGTAAAACATAGAGGAACTGTACGCATTAACTGCCGCACCGGCTTGACCATCCACCACACCGGACATCATGCCAATCAGCACGAAACCCATATGAGAAATCGTGGAATAAGCCAGCATACGTTTCAGATTCGTTTGAGCGATCGCGGCCAAATTGCCGATCGCCAAAGAAGCTACCGACAACAGCATCAACATCTGCTGCCAATCAACCGCCATCTGGTTCAATCCCTCTACCAGCAGGCGAATCATCACGGCGAAAGCAGCCAATTTTGGAGCCCCACCGATCATCAGTGTGACCGCAGTAGGAGCACCTTGATAGACATCAGGAATCCACATATGAAATGGAACCACACCCAACTTGAACGCCAACCCAGAAACAAGAAAAACAAGACCAAATACAAGCACCTGGTGCTTGATCTGCCCAGCGCTGATTGCCTTGGACACGTCCTGCAGATCCAATGAACCGGTGGCACCGTAGATCATGGACATACCGTACAAAAGAAATCCTGAAGCCAAAGCACCAAGTACAAAATACTTCATGGAAGCTTCAATTGACAGCGTGTGATCCCGCCGCAATGCAACCAATGCATAACTGGACAGAGTGAGTAACTCCACGCCCATGTAAATGGCGAGAAAATTACTGCCGGAAATCATCACAAACATCCCCAACAGCGAGAACATGCTGAGGACAAAGAGCTCACCGCCCACCAACATACCGCGGTCTGCTGCGTAAGGGCGTCCGTAAACCAAAGACACCATTACAGCCAACGTTGCAAAACATTTAAGCCAATTGCCCATCACGTCACTGACAACCATACCCCCGAAGGCGTGCACCGTTTGACCGCTGCTGGCATAACTGGCTTGCAACGCGGCCACGACCGCCAAGGTCAACATTGTGACCAAGTATGTGGCAGTGCGAGACCGGCTCTTGACCCCCAAATCAAACAGCGCAACCACGCACGCCATGATCAGCAGGATCATTTCTGGATAAACGGCGACCAAACTGAGTTTGTCAATCATAGGAATCTCTTATCTCGGTGTTAACAGTGCAGACTGATCAATTCAGTTTTGACATCGCCACGTGTTTCAGCAATTCAGCGACAGAAACGTCCATGACATCGGTAAGCGGCTTGGGATACAGGCCAAAATAAAGCACGGCAACGGCCAAAAGCGTCAAAAAGAAAAACTCACGTGCATTTATATCCTTCAGTTTCTTGACGTGATCATTGGTTACAGGGCCAAGATATACACGCTTGACCATCCAAAGGGTGTACGCGGCACCGAAAATCAATGCGCTGGCAGCTGCCATTCCCACCCAAAAATTAACCTTTACGGCCGCCAAAATCACCATCCATTCACCGACAAAACCCGCAGTACCAGGAAGTCCACAATTAGCCATTGCAAACAGCAGGGCAAAGACAGCAAACTTCGGCATCGTGTTGATCACCCCACCGTAGCTTGCAATTTCGCGAGAATGCATCCTGTCATAAAGAACGCCAATACCAAGAAACATGGCCGCAGACACAAAACCGTGAGAAATCATCTGCACGATGCCACCTGCCAAACCAAGGTCGTTAAAAATAAAGAAGCCCAGCGTCACAAAGCCCATATGAGCTACCGACGAATAGGCCACCAGCTTCTTCATGTCGGTTTGGACCAAAGTGACAAGACCCACATAAATCACTGCAGCAAGCGACAACCCTATCATCAAGCCAGCCCACTCGTGGGACGCATCAGGTGTGATCGGCAAAGAAAAGCGCAAAAAACCGTAAGCCCCAAGTTTCAGCATGATGGCCGCCAAAACAGCTGACCCACCAGTTGGCGCTTCAACGTGCACATCTGGCAACCAAGTATGCACTGGCCACATAGGTACCTTCACAGCAAACGCCGCAAGGAAAGCGAAGAAAAGAAAAGTCTGCGCAGAGGCACCAATTGGCATTTTTTGCCAAGTCATGAGATCAAAACTGCCGCCGGAGCTGATATACAGATAGATCAAAGCAACCAACATCAGTAACGAACCCATAAGGGTGTACAGGAAAAACTTGAATGCTGCGTAAATTTTATTTGGCCCGCCCCAAACACCAATAATGAGGTACATAGGAATCAAAGTGGCTTCAAAAAACACATAGAACAGCATTCCGTCCAGTGCGCAGAAAACACCTATAAGCAGTCCACTCAAAATCAGAAATGCGCCCATGTATTGATTTACGCGGCTGGTGATGACTTCCCAGCCTGCAATGACCACAACCAAATTAATGAATGCTGTCAATAAAATAAACCAAACCGAAATACCGTCAACTCCCAAGTGGTAATTCACATTGAAACGTTCAAACCACGGCGTGTTCTCCACAAACTGCATGGCAGCCGTAGTCACGTTGAATTGTGCGTACAAAGGCAGAGTAACCAGGAGACTCACCAGTGCCCCCACCAACGCCACCCACCGGACAGCCCTTGCCTGATCATCACGACCAAGTGCAAGTAACACCACACCGAATGCAATCGGTGTCCAAATAGCCAGGCTCAGCAAACCCATTTTTATATTTCTCCTATTTGAGCCAGACGAAGTACGTCATCAAGACAAATACACCCAACACCATGGTGAGCGCATAGTCATACAAGTAGCCCGATTGAACTTTACGCACCACGCCAGATATCCATCCAACGATCCGCCATGACCCGTTCACAACCGCGCCGTCAATCACAATCTGGTCGCCAGTCTTCCAAAATACGGTGCCCAAACTGCGTGCGGCTGGCGATATCACGTTTTCATTGAACCAATCCAAGTAGTATTTATTTTCAAGTAATGTATAGACCGGCTCCACGCGTCGTTTGATCGCGGCGGGCAAAGCGGGGTTGACCATGTACATGTAATATGACAGCGCAACCCCGGACAGAGCCAACCAAAAAGGTGCTGCAGTCAGCCCATGCAATGCCATTTGGACTGGATCATGAAATTCCTCGCGCAACATTTCCATCGCGTTGTGCAACTCATGGTTTACAAAAATTGCATCTTTGAAAAAATCACCAAACAACATCGGGCCGATAGTCAAAAATCCAATGAATACCGACGGAATGGCCAGCAAGATAAGTGGCACTGTGACAACCCAGGGAGACTCATGCGGTTTGCTGTGAGCTCCGTGGTGTCCATGGTCATGACCATGATGAGCGTCTGGATTTTGATCAAATCGTTCTTTGCCGTGGAACACAAGAAAATACAATCTAAAGGAGTAAAACGCCGTCACAAACACTCCGGCCAAAACAGCGAAATACGCGAATCCTGCACCCGGCAATTGACTGGCTTGAACCGCCGTAATGATTTCATCCTTTGAGTAAAAACCTGCAAACAGCGGCGTCCCAATCAATGCAAGCGAACCCAACAAAGAAGTTATCCATGTGATCGGCATGTACTTGCGCAATCCGCCCATCCAGCGAATATCCTGATTGTGGTGAACACCCATGATGACAGAGCCAGCCGCGAGAAACAGCAACGCTTTGAAAAAAGCATGTGTCATAAGGTGAAACACTGCCACGGAATACGCAGACGCGCCTAGCGCGACGGTCATGTAGCCTAATTGAGAAAGCGTGGAATACGCAACAATACGCTTGATGTCGTTCTGGATAATACCCAGAAAACCCATAAACAGTGCTGTGATACCGCCAATGATCAATACAAAGTTAAGCGCTGTGTCACTTAACTCAAACAACGGGGACATCCGCGCAACCATAAAAATACCCGCTGTGACCATGGTCGCTGCATGAATCAGTGCGGAAATTGGCGTAGGGCCTTCCATCGAATCAGGCAACCAAACATGAAGTGGGAACTGAGCAGATTTACCCATGGCACCGATGAACAAACAAATACAGGCCACACTTAGCAGCATCCAATTGGTTCCTGGTAGCGTCAATTTTGCCAACTCTGACGACTTGGCAAACAATTCGCCGTAGTTCAAAGTACCAGCATTTGCGACCAACAGACCAATGCCGAGAATGAAGCCAAAGTCACCTACGCGGTTAACCAAAAAGGCTTTCATGTTCGCAAAAATGGCCGAGGGCTTATTGAACCAAAAACCGATCAACAGGTACGACACCAACCCTACAGCTTCCCAGCCAAAAAACAGCTGAAGCATGTTATTGCTCATGACCAGCATCAGCATCGAGAAGGTAAAAAGAGAAATGTACGCAAAAAAGCGGTTGTAGCCTTCGTCCTCTTCCATATATCCAATGGTGTAAATGTGCACCATCAAGGACACAAACGTCACCACGCACATCATCATGGCCGTCAACCCATCAACCAAAAAACCAACCTCCATCTTCAAACCACCTAACATCATCCAGGTGTAAACGGTCTCTTGAAACCGCGCCCCATCGAAGGCAACACTTTTCAGCGTCAAAGCGGAAAGCACAAAAGCCAACAGCACACCAAAAATTGCAACTGAATGCGACATCCGGCGGCCAATCCAATTGCCACCAAATTTTGTGCCCAACACGCCGGCGGTGACAGCCCCCACCAAGGGAGCAAGTGGCACCAATAAAAGTGTTGAAGCGGACAGGGTCTGACTCATTTTCTTAACCCTTCAGCGAATTGAGTTCGTCGACATTGATCGTCGACCTGTTTCTGAATAACACCACCAGAATCGCTAAGCCAATGGCCGATTCGGCAGCTGCTACTGTCAAGATGAAGAACACAAATATCTGACCATTCAGGTCACCAAGATAATGTGAAAACGCCACAAAATTAGTATTAACAGCCAAAAGCATCAGCTCAATCGCCATCAACAAAACGATCAGGTTCTTGCGATTCAAATAAATCCCTATCACCGACAAAGCGAACAACATCGCCCCTAGCGAGAGAAAGTGCCCCAACGTAAGCGTCATGCTTGGTTCTCCTTGACGACTGTCTCTACGGCTTCTGCGGCGGGGGCCGTCAGAGTTGATTTCATTTTCACAATCCGCAGACGGTCGGCAGACTTCACACGTACTTGATCAGTAGGATCAAGCGCCTTCACATCTTTACGACTACGTAGCGTTAACGCAATGGCCGCAATCATGCCGACCAGCAAAATTGCTGCAGCCACCTCAAGTGGGTACAGATACTGTGTATAGAGAAGTTTCCCGAGTTCGCGTGTATTGGACACTTCAACTGCTGCTTGCCCCAAGACAGGCACAACACTGGGCTCATCGCTGACCCGGAAGCCGCCCATTAACACCGCTGACATCTCCAAAACGATGAGAACACCTACAACTGCCGCAAGCGGAAAATGCTTCCAGAAACCTTCTCGAAGAGAATCGACTTCAACATCAAGCATCATCACAACAAACAGAAACAGTACCATTACCGCGCCAACATAAACCAGTACCAGCGAGATGGCCAAAAATTCGACCTTCAGCAACATCCAGACCATTGCGGCCTGGAAAAAAGCTAGCACCAGAAACAGTACGGCGTGTACCGGATTACGTGCCGTGATGACACGAAATGCAGCGACCAACAATATTGTTGAAAAAACATAAAAAAGACCCGTCTTGACATCCATGGTTTGCTTATCTTTCTGAGTGGTCAGCGGTACTTGGCATCTGCAGCTTTATTAGCCGCGATTTGCTGCTCGAAACGATCCCCGACGGCCAGCAACATTTCTTTTGTGAAATACAAATCGCCACGTTTTTCTCCGTGGTATTCAAGAATGTGAGTTTCCACAATCGAATCTACTGGGCAGCTTTCTTCACAGAAACCGCAAAAAATGCACTTATTCAAATCAATGTCATACCGGTTGGTTCGGCGAGAACCGTCGGCTCGAACCTCGGATTCGATCG
>CAIOAQ010000397.1 GCA_903856025.1 uncultured beta proteobacterium | reverse complement strand
GTCAGGATGATCACGTCGGTTTGCGGCACTTTGGCATCGCCGGAGACTTCGTCGGCTACGCGCTGAATGACGGCTTCGATGATGATGCCAGAATCCGCCAGAATGCCGGTCACTTTGGCCAACACGCCGGTTTCATCTGCCACACGCAGACGCAGGTAATAGCTGGTGACCACTTCACTCATCGGCAACACCGCCAAATCGCTCATGGCATTGGGCTGGAATGCCAGATGTGGCACACGGTGCAAAGGGTCGGCCGACTGAAGCCGGGTGATGTCCACCAGGTCGGCAATCACCGCGCTGGCGGTGGGCTCAGACCCAGCGCCTTTGCCGTAGTACAGCGTGGTGCCAACCGCGTCGCCCTGCACCACCACCGCGTTCATGGCACCTTCTACGTTGGCGATCAAGCGTTTGGCAGGAATCAAACAGGGGTGAACGCGCAATTCGATCCCATCGGCAGTGCCTTTGGTGACATCACCTTGGCGGCGCTTGGTGATGCCCAACAGCTTGATGCGGTAGCCCAGTTGCTCGGCATATTTGATGTCAGCCGCACCGAGCTTGGTGATGCCTTCCACATAAGCCTTGTCAAATTGCACCGGCACGCCGAAGGCAATGGCGCTCATCAGCGTGGCTTTGTGTGCGGCATCCACGCCTTCGATGTCGAAGGTGGGGTCGGCTTCGGCGTAGCCCAGGCGCTGCGCTTCCTTAAGCACCACACCAAAGTCCAGCCCTTTGTCGCGCATTTCGCTCAAAATAAAATTGGTGGTGCCGTTGATGATGCCGGCAATCCACTGAATGCGGTTGGCCGTCAAGCCTTCGCGCAGGGCCTTGATGATCGGAATGCCACCGGCAACGGCGGCTTCAAAAGCCACCATCACACCCTTGGCAGAAGCTGCCGCAAAAATTTCAGTGCCGTGCACGGCCAGCAGCGCTTTGTTGGCCGTGACCACATGTTTGCCGGCGGCAATGGCTTCAAGCACCAGAGTTTTGGCAATGCCGTAGCCGCCAATGAGTTCGATGACGATGTCGATATCCGGGTTGGCGATGACCGCGCGGGCATCGTTGACCACTTGCACGCCTTCGCCCACCGCAGCGCGGGCCCGGGCAGTGTCCAGATCAGCCACCATGGTGATTTCAATGCCACGGCCCGCACGGCGCTTGATTTCTTCCTGGTTGCGTTTGAGCACATTGAACGTGCCTGAGCCGACGACTCCGATGCCTAACAGACCGACTTGGATGGGTTTCATAGTTATATAGAGAAATGTGCTTCTAGCCCCTATTAATTAAGGGGAAGATGCTATAAAAATAGTTGTCTAATTGCTGTGCCGCTTGCGGTAGCTCTCGAGAAACTTGGCAACACGGGCAATGGCCTCGCGCAGATCGTCCTCGTGTGGCAAAAACACAATGCGGAAATGGTCTGGCGCGGGCCAGTTAAAACCTGTGCCCTGAACCAACATGACCCTGGTTTCTTGCAACAGTTCCAGAAAAAACTGCTGGTCGTCCTCGATCGGGTACATCGTAGGGTCAAGCCGTGGGAACATGTACAGTGCCGCCACCGGTTTGACGCAACTAACGCCCGGAATGGCGGTGATCAGCTCGTAAGCCAGATCACGCTGACGACGCAGGCGACCGCCTTCGCACACCAGGTCCTTAATACTTTGGTAACCACCGAGCGCCGTTTGAATGGCGTATTGCCCTGGAACGTTGGAACACAGCCGCATGTTGGACAGCATGTTCAGGCCTTCGATGTAATCCTTGGCGGGCTTTTTGTCGCCCGAGACCACCATCCAGCCGGCACGGTACCCGCAGGAGCGGTAACTCTTGGACAGTGAATTAAAGGTGAGGGTCAGTACATCGTCGCTCAGACTGCCGATGGCGGTGTGTTTGGCGCCGTCATAGAGCACTTTGTCATACACCTCGTCGGCAAAGATCACCAGGTTGTTCTCACGCGCAATTTGTACCAGTGCTTTGAGAAGCTCATCAGAATACAAGGCACCGGTTGGGTTGTTGGGGTTGATCACCACCAGACCCTTGGTACGCGGTGTGATTTTGCTGCGCAGGTCGTTCAAGTCCGGCATCCAGCCTTTAGCCTCGTCACACAGGTAGTGGACCGGGGCGCCGCCTGAAAGGCTCGCTGCGGCGGTCCACAACGGGTAATCGGGGGATGGCAGCAATATTTCATCGCCATCATCGAGCAAGGCATTGGTGGCCATCACGATCATTTCGCTGGCGCCATTGCC
>CAIOAQ010000396.1 GCA_903856025.1 uncultured beta proteobacterium | reverse complement strand
GGCGCAGCCGGGGTCTGGCTAAACTCGCTTCGCTCAAACAACGCCAGCCCTGATCCGCCCAGCCCTGCGCTACTCGTCGACGCAAAACGGCATAGGGGACAGCACTGCTCGCCCGGCTACGCCGGGCATTGCAGCGCAAGTGCAATGTGGCGCGCAGCGCCACGAGCACGGCGGTTTGGGTCCCCTCTGTATGCACCTGAGTTGCGACGGTTGGGCGGGAAAGAGAACCGCGATTGTCTGAGGCAATAGCCGAGTTCGAGCGGTTCCCCGCCCAACCGTCGCAACTCAGGTTGCCCGTAGCAAAGCTACGGGTCGCAGACAGCGGGGTCGCCCTTTCTTTGCTTACTTTCTTTCGGCGAAGCGAAAGAAAGTGAGTCGCCAGCCGGGGCGAAATCCCGGCCACCCCGTCTGGGAAAGACACAAACTCACCGTCCAAGATACACCTCAATCACCCGCTCATCACTTTGTACCTGCGCCAAGGTGCCCTGCGCCAGCACCGAACCGTCACACAACACGGTGACGATGTCAGAGATGGTGTTGATGAAGCTCATGTCATGCTCCACCACCATCAGTGAATGCTTACCTTTCAAAGACAAAAACAGCTCGGCCGTGCGTTCGGTTTCTTCATCGGTCATGCCCGCCACGGGTTCGTCGAGCAGCAGCAGCTTGGGGTCTTGCATCAGTAACATGCCAATTTCAAGCCATTGTTTTTGACCATGACTCAAGTTGCCCGCCAGTCGTAAAACGTTGTCGGCCAGGTTGATGGTGTGAAGCACTTCGGCAAGCCGATCGCTTTGCACCGAGTCCAGCTTGAATCGCACGGAGGCGGTGACGGACTTGTTGGTTTTCAAAGCCAGTTCCAGATTTTCAAACACCGTGAGTTGTTCAAACACGGTGGGTTTCTGAAACTTTCGGCCAATGCCCATCTGCGCAATTTCAGCCTCTTTGTAGCGCAGCAGGTCAATGGTGCTGCCAAAGAACACCTGCCCTTCATCTGGACGGGTTTTACCGGTGATGATGTCCATCATGGTGGTTTTGCCCGCACCGTTGGGGCCGATGATGCAGCGCAACTCCCCGGGCGCAATGTCCAAACTGAGTTTGTTGATGGCCTTGAAGCCATCAAAACTCACACTCACGTCTTCCAAATAAAGAATGCGACCGTGGGTCACATCCACCTCGCCGGGAATGCTCAGCCTCGAAAAACCGGCCTGGCGGCCACCGGATTCGGTGTTACCGCTTGGGGCGGCGTGCGCAGCGCGAAATTGCTCGGCGTGGCGTGCGCCTTGTTCCATCAGATCAGGTGTCATTGGGCACCACCTTTGAGCTTTTTCACCAGGCCGACCACACCGTCAGGCAAAAACAGCGTGACACCAATAAACAGCGCACCCAGAAAATACAACCAGAACTCGGGGTAGGCCACCGTCAACCAACTTTTGGCCCCGCTGACGATGAAGGCCCCCACAATCGGCCCGATCAGGGTGGCACGTCCGCCCACGGCAACCCAAATGGCGATCTCGATCGAATTGGCCGGGCTCATTTCACTGGGGTTGATGATGCCCACCTGCGGCACATACAGTGCTCCGGCCACTCCGCACATCATGGCGGAGATGGTCCAAATGGTGAGCTTGTACCCCAAGGGGTTGTAGCCGCTGAACATCACCCGTGTTTCGGCATCCCGCACCGCCTGCAATACCCGACCGAACTTGCTGCTGACCAGCCAGCGCGCCATCAGGAAGAAGCCAAGCAAGGTGACACCTGTCATGACAAACAAAACCATGCGCATCGACGGTGTCGCTATCGGAATATCCAGCACACGCTTGAAGTCGGTAAAGCCGTTGTTGCCCCCAAAACCGGTTTCATTGCGGAAAAAAAGCAGCATCGCGGCAAAGGTCATGGCCTGGGTGATGATGGAAAAGTACACGCCTTTGATGCGTGAGCGAAACGCAAAATAGCCAAACACAAAGGCCACGATGCCTGGCACCGCAATGATCAGAAACAAAGTGGCGGCAAAGCTGTCGCTGAAAGTCCAGTGCCAAGGCAGTGTTTTCCAGTCCAGAAACACCATGAAGTCGGGCAGCTGACTTTTGTAGTTGCCTTCCAGCCCGATCTGGCGCATCAGGTACATGCCCATGGCATAGCCGCCCAGCGCAAAAAACAGCCCATG
>CAIOAQ010000395.1 GCA_903856025.1 uncultured beta proteobacterium | reverse complement strand
GTTGGTGGTCGCAAACGCCCTGTGTACGGGGCTCCCCGCATTTTTTGCGGTTTGCGATTTGGTCCCTGGCCTCAAGAAATTAGTTGACTCATACCGCCGCTGTGATCTGCCGAGGGAGGCCATCCGAATTGCGGCCTAGGAGAACTTAGCACTGTCCAGCAATATACAGTGGCATCCGAAATTAGATTTGATTCAGATCACGATACATTTACAACTCTCGTCGATCATTCTTATAAGCGGTGGAGTGTCGTCCGTAGCCTCGACCGGCCACTTCACTCTGGATGGCTGCTGGTTGAAAATCCTTGCTTTGACGAATGGCTGTACATGAACGCCCCTATGGCAAGCGCGAAATCCGCGCGCTACCCTGCTCAAAACCGTGACGATCAGCCTCCCGCCAGAGAATGAAATAACGTACCCAATACAGGTAAACTTTCTCAGTATTTGAACTGTAGTGCAGGTACCGGATACGTTCACGCAACTGGTCCAGCAGACGGGTTGAATACTGTGGTGGTGTGCCGGGCTTCATGGGAAATTGTCAGGCGCCACAAACTGAGTTTCGTAGTCACTCGCAGATCAGAGAGGCATCATGTCCAAGCTTCGCGTTGAGAGTTTCACCATTTCACTAGACGGTTTCGGCGCTGGCCCAGACCAGGACATTAACAATCCACTGGGCGTTGGCGGCACTTCGCTTCATGGTTGGGCGTTGCCCACTCGAACCTTTCAGCAAAAGCTGTTTGGTAGCAATAGCGGAGAAACGGGCATCGACGATGAGTTTGCTGCTCGGGGTTTCCAGAACATCGGCGCATGGATCCTCGGCAGGAGTATGTTCGGACCAGTTCGTGGTCCATGGCCAGACGAAAGCTGGCGGGGCTGGTGGGGCGAGAACCCCGTGTATCACGTCCCCGTGTTCGTGCTGACTAACCACCCGCGCCCACCGCTTGTTATGGACGGCGGAACGACCTTTTACTTTGTAACTGAAGGTGCTATTGTCGCCCTTGAGCGCGCCCGGGAAGCGGCCGGAAGCAAAGATGTTCGCATTGGGGGCGGAGTCAATGTCATCCAACAGTATCTTCGCCAGCGCCTTGTCGACGAGATGCACATCGCCATATCGCCAGTCTTGCTCGGCTCCGGCGAGCGACTCTTCGAAGGTGTAAATCTTCCTGCCTTGGGCTATGCCTGCGTCAAGCACCAAGCCTCGGCACGGGCCACCCATTTGGTTCTGTCTCGGCAGTGACCACAGTGACGTCTAACGAGTTGCCGGGTACGGACACACAACCGCTGATATCAGCTGCGCGCCAGGCTGCTTCGACGTTAGCCTGTGGAAACTGGCGGAAATTGGTTCGAATTGAAGATTGGGCTGAAGTGGGAACAGCCATTCGCTGGCTTACCAAGAACCCAATGCGTTCAGCAGGCTCGCTTTGATATGTTCGGGCGCAAAGCTGGCCTCGATGGAGGTACGCGCGACACCCTTGGTAACCCCATCCGACCACCCGAATGCTTGACGACAAAGGCCATACTCCCCAACCAGGCTGGCACCCAGCAATGCGGGGTCATCGGTGTTGAGTGAGACGCGAACACCCGCCGCACGCAGCCGCTCGACAGGGTGTTCTTGAATGGATGGATACACACCCAACACCAGGTTGGATGTGGGGCAAACCCCCAGAGGAATCTGTCGATCCGCAAGCATTCTGACCAACACGGCATCTTCAACAGCGCGTACGCCATGGTCAATGCGGTCTGCACCCAGCAAGTCCACCGCATCCCAGACACCTTCGGGCCCACTGGACTCGCCGGCGTGGACTGTGCGGCGTAATCCCGCATCACCGGCTCGGCGGAAAGCATCCGCAAACCTGGGGCCGGTGCGCCCGGCAGTCGCCTCATTGCCGTCAACCGACAAAGCCACGACCCGCGGATGCCGCATGGAGATCAATGAATCGACAAGTTCTGTGGCTGCATCGGCAGACTGCGTGCGCAGCAGGCTTACGCACAGTCCAACGGGTGGCAAGCCATCCTGCTCGGCTGCTTTGAAGCCTGCGTCCATCGCATCCAGCATGGCCCCTAACCGGCCATGCCAAGCGTGCCAATGGGTGGGATTAAAGATGACGTCTGCATAGCCTGTCCCGTTATCTGCCAGTCTTTGGCTTAGACCGTAGCTGAGTTCCACCAGACGCTCGCTGGTCGAAGCCAAACCGCAAGCCAAATCAAGAAAACCAAGAAAATCAGTCAATCCTGAAAATTTAAACAGGTCTTCCTGTGGCCTGGGCAATGCAACACCTTCCAGCTTGGCCCACTGCGCGATAACGGCGGCTTCGAAGCAGCCTTCCAAATGGAGATGCACCTCAGCTTTGGGAAGGGATTTCAAGCGATTCGCTTCAGGAGCTTGCATAGGCTGATTCATTTGCATTTTTCACTATGGTTGTTGCAGTACGCACCCTAACGGTAACACCAGGAGCCAATGGGAGGCCCCAACTGGGTGACTGCTTTTTAACACGTTGACATTGACCACGGACAGTTCACCCAAGGTCAACGGGTTCAATGCATTTTCTGAACCAATGTCAGAATGCAAACACAGACACCGCTGTGGAGCCCCATGAAACACTACGACACCACTCAAAGTTACCCGCGTGACCTGGCTGGTTACGGCCCCAAGCCGCCGCACGCCCAGTGGCCTGACCAGGCCCGTGTGGCCGTGCAATTTGTATTAAATTACGAAGAAGGCAGCGAAAACTGCGTACTGCATGGTGACGCGGGGTCCGAGCAATTTTTGTCTGAGATGTTCAACCCGGCGAGTTTTCCTGACCGCCATATCAGCATGGAAGGCATCTACGAATACGGCTCGCGCACGGGTGTGTGGCGCATCCTGCGCGAGTTCGAGCAACGTGGCCTGCCGCTGACGGTGTTTGGCGTCAGCATGGCGCTGGAACGCCACCCCGAACTGACCGCTGCTTTTGTGGAGCTTGGCCATGAGATCGCCTGCCACGGCTGGCGCTGGATTCATTACCAGCATCTGGATGAATCGGTGGAGCGCGAACACATGCGCATCGGCATGGACATCATCCAGCGCATGACCGGCAGCCGGGCGCTGGGCTGGTACACCGGGCGTGACAGCCCCAACACACGCCGCCTGGTGGCCGACTACGGTGGTTTTGAATACGACAGCGATTACTACGGCGACGACCTGCCGTTCTGGATGAAGGTAAAAAAAACCGACGGCAGCGTGGTGCCGCAGCTGAT
>CAIOAQ010000394.1 GCA_903856025.1 uncultured beta proteobacterium | reverse complement strand
CTTCGCTGGTGTCGGTGGTGGGACTTGAAGACCTGTTGAAAAAGGCCGGCATGGCGGCCCAATACAGCAAACAGCCCTTTGTGTTTTACATGGCTGTGGCAGGCATTTATTTCTTGTTTCTGAGTTTGTCCAACCCGGTTTTTTCCTACCTTGAAAAGCAGGCCAACCGTGGCTACCACCAACCCAAAACATGATGATGTCGCTGTTCAATGATTACCTGGCCCTGCTGGCAGAAAAAGGGCCTGACATTCTGGATGGGCTGCTGTTGACCCTGGAGTTGTTGTTGGGCTCCAGTGTGGTTGGCTTTTTACTGTCCGTGCCGCTGGCGATGGCGCGGGTATCGACCCACCGGGGTATTGCCCGTTTTGCCAGCGTGTATTCCGCCATCTTTCGTGGTACGCCGTTACTGGTTCAAATCTTCATTTTTTACTACGGTCTGAGCCAGTTTGAGTGGGTCAGAAACTCACCGGCCTGGTTGGTGCTCAACGACTCGTTTTACTGCGGACTGACGGCGCTGTCGCTGAACCTGACCGCCTACATGGCAGAGGACATCCGTGCGGGCATCCTGGCCGTGCCTGCGGGTGAGAAAGAGGCGGCCACCGCCTATGGCCTGACCACGTTTGAATGTTATCGCTACATCATCCTTCCCCGTGCCCTGAGCATTGCCACGCCGGTGTTGGGCAACGAGCTGATTGCCCAGCTCAAAGCCACTGCCCTGGTCAGCACCATCACGGTGCTGGACCTGACCGGGGTGGCGCGGCGGTTGTCGGCGGTGTCTTACACCACCGATGCGTTGATCATTGCCGGGGCCATCTACGCCATGATCACCTTGATCATCTCGCTGGCCGTGCGTTTGGCAGAGCACCACAACAACCGCTATTTGCGACGCTAATTCCATTTCCAAATCATCCGTGTCGTTGTTATCTCGCCTTGTCTTGCATTTGCAATGCCTGCGGCTCGATGCCTAGACACAAATGATTTGGAAATGGAATAAGACACTTGGATTTACCTGCGGCCGTGAAGTTGCAGTTTGGCTGCAATTGGCGTGACCATTTCGCCGCCAGCCGCCACAACCTGCCGGTAGGATGACAGCTTCTTTTTTTGAGCCTCATTTATGTCCGTCACCCGACAGGTCAAACCCAAGCTGACACGTCCACTTCAAGCCGCCACACTGGCTTTGAATGGCGGGCTGGTGCACGACCCGGTAACCCAGGCCATTGCCCCCAACATTGCCATGTCGGTCAACCATGCGTTCGCACCTGGAGAGGGCGCTTTTTCGGCTGATGGGGTGGCTGATCTGACGGCACTGCCGTTTTTGTACGCAGGCTGGACCAACCCCACGGTGCGGCAGCTGGAACTGCGCATGGCGGCCCTGGAGGGCGCGGACGATGCGTTTGCCGCGGCCAGCGGCACGGCGGCTGCCAATGCAGTTTTTTTCAGCTTTCTCAAAGCCGGTGACCACCTGATCGTCAGCGACGTTTGTTATGCCGGGGTGTATGAGCTGGCGTGCAAGCTGTTGCCTGACTACGGCATCGAGGTCTCGACCGTGAACCTGTCGCGCCTGGAAGACGTGGCGGCAGCCATTCGGCCCAACACCCGGCTGATCCATGCCGAGTCGCCCTGCAACCCCTTGCTGCGCCTGACGGACATTGCCGCACTGGCCAAACTTACCCAGGCGCACGGTATCTTGCTGGCGGTGGATTCCACCTTTGCCACGCCGGTAGCCACCTGCCCGCTGGCGCTTGGGGCTGATTTGGTGGTGCATTCTCTGACTAAATTCATCAACGGCCATGGTGACGCGCTGGGCGGCTGTGTGGCTGGGCGCAAAGACCTGGTGGAGTGCATCCGCTCACGCGCCGGGGTGTATTTTGGGGCGGCGTTGTCGGCGCAGAACGCCTGGCTGATCATGCGCGGCATCGACACCTTGTTTCCCCGCATGCAGGCCATGTCGGCATCTGCCAGCAACATTGCGGCTTTTTTGCAAGCGCATCCGGCAGTCAGCTCGGTGATTTATCCGGGGCTGGCGAGTCACCCGCAGCATACGCTGGCACAGCGGCAAATGCGGGTGCCGGGGGCGTTGATCATTTTCCAGGTGCGCGATCCAGAGGCCGTGGCGCAGCGCCTGGCCCAAGATGCCGCGGTGTTTGACTATGCGTTTTCCATCGGCCACCAGCGCAGCCTGGTGGTGCTGCTCAACACCCAGGACCTGCTCAAATCCACCTTTACCCTCACACCAGCCCAACTGGCAGACTACCACCGTTATGCGGGTGACGGTATCTTGCGCCTGTCCATTGGGCTGGAAGACACGCAAGACCTGATCGACGACCTTGACCGTGCATTGACCCCCTGATCTTTTTAACGACGCTCACACCATGCCAAACACTGCCCCTTTTTTCGATCCCATCGCGCAAGCCTTGTCACAACAACCTGTCTTCATCCTGGATGGCGCACTGGCCACCGAGCTGGAAAAGCGGGGCGCCAATTTGAACGACCCTTTGTGGTCTGCTAAGCTGCTGATCGAACAACCCGAACTCATCCGGCAGGTGCACTTTGACTACTTTGTGGCCGGGGCCGATGTGGCCACCACCGCCAGTTACCAGGCCACATTTGAGGCCTTTCAACGGCGCGGTTACAGCCGTGAAGACGCAACCTTGTTGATGCAGAAATCCATCACCCTGGCGTTGGAGGCGCGTGATGCCTTCTGGTCGGACCCTGCCCACCGTGTCGGGCGTATCAAGCCGCTGGTGGCCGCTTCGGTTGGGCCTTACGGGGCCATGCTGGCCGATGGCTCGGAGTACCGTGGGCACTATGGTCTGTCACAGCAAGCCCTGGCTGATTTTCATCGCCCCCGCATGCAGGTGCTGGCCAACGCCGGTGCGGACCTGCTGGCCTGCGAAACGCTGCCTTGCCTGGACGAAGCCCTGGCCGTTGCCAGCCTGTTGCCGGAGTTTGGCCACATGGCGGCCTGGATCAGCTTTTCCTGCCGGGACGGCGAACACAACAGCCAGGGCGAAAAATTGGCAGACTGTGTGGCCCAGCTGGACGGCGTGCCGCAAATCGTCGCCGTTGGTGTTAATTGCACGGCCCCCGAGTTCATCCCTTCGCTGGTGGCGCAAGCCCGCCAAGCGACCACCAAGCCGATTGTGGTTTACCCCAATTCAGGCGAGCAGTACGACGCGGTGCACAAACAATGGCACGGGTGCAGCCACTCGGACAACTTTGCACGGCAGGCGCAAGAATGGTATGCGTGCGGCGCGCGACTGATTGGCGGCTGCTGCCGCACCGGGCCTGAGGACATTGCGGCCTTGGTTCAAACCTTTAAACTCCGTTGAGGGGCTGAGGTGGCGGCGGTGACTTCTACAATGAAGTCATGCTTCCAAAAATCGCAGGCTTGTTTGGAGTCTGTCTGAAAACCTTGTGGCGCTGCGTTCTACCTCTGAATTAACACCATGCCCGTCTATTCCTTTGAAGCCCTCAGCGCCACCGGTGACACCCGCAAGGGCGTGATCGAGGCCGACTCCGCCAAGGCGGCGCGCTCACAGTTGCGTGCACAGGCACTGGTACCGCTAAAAGTCGAGCCCGTCAACCAACAGCCCCATTCAGGCAACGCAGGCACCACCGGACTGGCACGGCGCAAAAGAGTTTTCAATCCCACCGCCCTGACCATCTGGACGCGCCAGTTGGCGGGTTTGGTGTCCTCCGGCTTGCCGCTGGAGCGCGCCTTGTCTTCGTTGTCTGACGAAGCAGAAAAGGTGCCCGAGCGCGAGCTGGTGGCCACGCTGCGTGCGGAAGTCAACGGTGGCACGGCCTTTGGCAAAGCCCTGTCGCAACACCCACGCGAGTTTTCAGACATTTATGTCGCGGTGATTGGCGCGGGTGAGCAAAGCGGTAATTTGGGCCTGGTGCTGGAACGCCTGGCCGATGACCTTGAGGAACAGCAGGCACTCAAGTCCAAACTGATCGGTGCGGCGCTTTACCCGGCGATTGAGTCCCTGGTGGCCGTCGTCATCGTGCTGTTCCTGGTGACTTATGTGGTGCCTCAGGTGGCGCATGTGTTTGCCAATAGCAAGCGGGCGCTGCCGATGCTGACGGTGATCATGATCGGGATGAGCAGCTTTCTCAGAACTTATGGCTGGTTGATGTTGTTGGCGCTTGGTTTGGGCGTTGTGGGTGCACGAATGGCCTTGGCCAACGAGCAATTGCATGAAAAATTCGATGCAGCCTGGCTGAACCTTCCCAT
>CAIOAQ010000393.1 GCA_903856025.1 uncultured beta proteobacterium | reverse complement strand
GGCCTGCGCACCCAACGCGGCGTTGTTGACTTGTGCGACCCAAAGGTCATAGCCATCGAATCCTCCCCAACTGGATTTAAGCAACTGATAGGATTGCATGAAATCCCCCATTGCTTTAGATTTCATAGCTGCAAGCGATTGATTATCGAGGGCTACAGGCCCATTGTTCTTATATACCTGCGATAAATGATCGCGCGTACCGCGCGTCAATGCTCGAAGCTGAACCCGGCGTGCATCAAACGCCAAATACTCCGTTTTCACCTCCGGTGGGGCTTTTTTCTCCAGCCAGGCCGTCGCGCCCAATCGTTCCACAGCGGTTGCAAACGATTCATTGAATGCGGTGTCGTCTGGCACATAGACCACCTGATGCGCCAGCTCGTGAAATATCAGGCGCGCCACTTCACCTTGTGGGTAAAGAATGAAGGTGTTGAGTATGGGGTCGCCGCCCAGCCAGTTCAACCAGCCCAAAGTGGAATACGCCGGCACACCGTAAATACTGACTTCAAGCCCCTGTGCGCGCAAGTGACCCGCCTGTGCCTTGGCATCAGACTCTGCAAAATAGCCACGGTAGCTGACGCAACCCACCACTGGGAAACACCAGGTTTTCAGCGTCAATGAATACTCAGGCGCAGCCACCACATTCCACACCACATGGCGGCGCTGCAGGTCGGCATAGCGGTGGTAACTGGCGTTGTCAGGCAAATGCAGTTCAGAAACAGCGAATTGTCTCATGTCTTGCACCACCCGCAGACGCTGTTTAAGCGGTTCTGGCGTGGCATCGTCTGCCAGCCAGTCCGTTATCGGCCGTGCGGCCCACATCAGCTGCAAGTGGCCCGCCACCGACTGGGCGAAATAGCGCGTGTCGGCGCACCCTGCCAACACCAGCAGGGCCAACAAGGCTACGATTGGCCAGTGCATCAACCCTCTGAAAAAAGACATGCTTTACAAATTCAAATCAAAAGTCACGGGAAATGTCATTATGTTGCAGGCCAACGGCGAGCGCTTGCTGGAAATCATCGGCAAACACAGCAAGGCAGCACCAAGCATTCAAGGCATCTTGTTGCCCGAGCAGATGGCACCGGCACTTGTCGCCCTGCAGGCCGCCATTGAAAAGGAAGAATTGCAACGCAGGCAAGCCATTGAGCAGGCCCAGGCCGAGCACCTACCGCCACCTCGTTTCGAAGACATCACCTTGCGCCAACGGGCTTTGCCCTTGATGGAAATGGTACGGGCCTGTCAGCAGGCCGACGAGCCCATTACCTGGGGTGTCTAAGCTGTTAACGACCTATTCCGTTTCAAAATCATTTTGTCTAAGCGCGAAGCCGCGGGCAGTGCTGTAGCACGACAAGGCGAAGCAACAACGACACAGGTGATTTAGAAATGAAATTACTGGTAGGTGCGGGCATCCTCGATGACCTTACCGTCGTTGGGCAAACTGCCGGGCAGCACCACTTCGACTTGGCCACGCAACTTGGTGACATCCCGAATGGCTTCCATCACTTTTTGTGCCAGGCTGTCGGGTCCGCTGCAAGCGGTTTCCACTTTGAGGGTCATCTGATCATTGGCCATTTCACCCGTGACCACCAAACGGGCCTTCGCCACTTCGGGGAAGCGTTTGACAATTTGGTCCACTTGGCCCGGATGCACAAACATGCCACGAATCTTGGTCGTTTGGTCAGCACGCCCCATCCAACCCTTGATGCGCACGTTGGTGCGCCCGGTGGGGCAAGGGCCTGACAACACAGCCGACAGGTCACCGGTTCCAAATCTGATCAAAGGGTAGGTGGGGTTCAGGGTCGTCACAACCACCTCGCCCACCTCGCCCTCAGCCACCGGGTCACCTGTGCCGGGACGCACTATTTCAAGCAGCACGCCCTCGTCCACCACCAGCCCTTCGCGAGCCGATGTTTCGTAGGCGATGGAGCCCACGTCTGCGGTAGCGTAGCACTGGTACCCATCAATGCCGTGCTGTTTGAACCAGTCACGCAGGCTGGGAGGATAGGCCTCGCCACCAAACATGGCCTTGGTCACACTGGGCAGCGCCACACCCATATCCAGTGCTTTTTCAATAATTATTTTCAGAAAACTGGGGGTGCCAATGTAGCCAGCGGGCTTGAGATCGAACATCGCTTGTACTTGCTGCTCGGTTTGCCCGGTGCCCCCTGGAAACACCGTGCAGCCCAACGCGTGGGCGCCGGTTTCCATCATCGACCCGGCAGGCACAAAATGGTAGCTGAAGCTGTTGTGAATCAGGTCACCAGGGCGAAATCCGGCCGCAAAAATAGCCCGCGCCATGCGCCAGTAGTCTTTAAAAGTGCCTTCAGGCTCGTAAATCGGACCTGGGCTGGCAAACACACGCGGCAACT
>CAIOAQ010000392.1 GCA_903856025.1 uncultured beta proteobacterium | reverse complement strand
GTCACGGGATCAATGACGAAAGCTTCATGGGTTCCGGATTTCGCATCGTTATAGATTTGCCCGACGCGATTGGCCGACAAACTGGCAGCCCAACCTTTGTGCTCATAGTTCAAGGCGATCCCTTGCGTGGTGTTAGGCGCGCCAGCGACCCATTGCCCATTTTCGTATTTCAGACTACCCACGGTCGCGTTCGCATAGAGACTGAACCCATTGCCCAGAACAAAGTTGGCTTCGGCTTCAATCCCCTGGTTCACTTCAGTACCGCTGAGCACATAGCCAACGTTACCGGCGCTATCGGGCGGCAGAGCGGTGTAGGCTCCATCGAGCTTGGTGTGGTAAATGTCGGCGGCAAGCGTCAGCGCGCTGGAATTCCAAACCGTTCCGACTTGCGCAGTCGTCGCCTTGGTCGCCTTGGGTGCTGGCGATACCAACGCGTTCTTCACGTCAAAAACACTGGTGCTTGGAATCTGGTCGCCAAGGGCATACTGCCCGTAAACACTCCAGTTCGGTTTGATGTTGTAGTGGACATCGAGTGAAGGCAACACGTCCGTGTAGGTGATGGAGTTGGCCAAGCTGGGCGCACCACCGGTGATGCTACCGGTGGCGGCGTTGTACACGCCGCCGAGCGTACCAACGGCACCACCATTGTCTTGCAGATGGACAAAGTCCTGCTTATAGGACGCATACTTGACGCCAGGCGTCACCTTCAAATCCTTGCCAACTTTGAATTCGTATTCGAGATAGGGCTGAACCGTGGTCGTTTGGTAGGTCTCGGTGAAGTTGGGCGCAGGCGTGTCAACCCAGGTTCGCGGATCCGAAGGAATCTGATAGCGACGGCTGTCCGCGCGTTCCAGCCACAGGCCGGTGCGCAAGGTGCCCTTTTCGGTTTCATTGCTCAAGCGCAGCAGGTTGCCAAACGTGGTGTACGAATTGAGCTTGTCGATTGCGCTGGTCGCTGTGATGGCGGTTGCGCTGTTGTTGTAGTTCTGCTTGTTCCAGTAGCGATAGGTGTAAACCTTGTCTTCAAGCTTCCAGCCACCACCGAGCATGGTGGAAATACCGGCATAGACAAAGTCAGTCGAGATATCGTAGAAGTTGTAGCCGAAGTAGTTTGCCTTGGTCGGATCGCCGCTGAGCAAGGAGATGTAGTCACCCGCGTCATAGCTGGACCGGGCAACGCCCTTGATGCTCGGAGTGTTGTTCTTCAGATTCAGGTAGGAGGCAAACACCGTGAACGTCGAGCCGCCCGTATTCTCATACTGGTACTTGCCAGAGACCGCCTTGCGGTCCTGCAGATTGAAGGTCTGATAACCGTCAGACTTCATCTCGTGCACGTTGAACAGCAGGTTCGACTTGCCATCGGGGCCGACCTGACCGGTTTCATGCTCAATCCCGACCAAGTTGGTATTCCATGAGCCACTGGATAGCTCAACACTGGTGCGCGGCTCGGCTTCGAGCACGCGCGAACGGAAATCGACAACGCCGCCAAAGGTGGCTTGCCCGACCGTGGAAGCACCACCGGGGCTGCGATCCACCACGGCACCACCCACAAACTGGCTCGGGAAGAAAACCCAGGAGTGATGGCTGACGCCGTTCGTATCGTTGAATGGAATGCCATCGAAGCTGAAGACCGTGTTGCTGTCGGAAAGGCCGCGGATCGTCACCTTGGCATCGCCCAGACCCACCCCGTTGGGTGAGGAACTAAAGACACCAGGCGTCATGGAAATGGTCTGTGTGTAGTCGGCGACCGGGGAGGTGTAGTTGCGAATGAACTGGTCATTCACCACCGACTGCGCAGAGCGCGCCGCAAGGGAGTTCATCGACGGCGCGGTCTCAACCGCCAGCGCTTGCCCGGTAACCACAACGACACCCAGGTTAACGGCGGATTCCGATTGTGCAAAGCAAGGTGTGGCTGCGAACAAAATGGTTAGCGCACGTGAAATGTTGAGAACATTGGACTTGAGATGGGGCTGCTTGGAACTTTTTGACATGGTGTGTTACGTGTGGAATCCGTCAAACTTGACGGACCCTGCATCTTGATTTCAAAATATGACAGAGCCGTGAAAACCACGACTCTGTTGCATTTCGTTCACACCCCCTGAGGGGCTTGCCTGACCGAACCTACCGCCACCGACTGGTGGACAATCTTTCCATTTTCATCACGGTGTCCGATTTGTTCAATGGCCAACGCTTTGTGCGCTATGCCAACGCGACCACCCTGGATCAGTTCTACCTGCACACACAAAGCGGGCGCGTCGTCTACGTCGGGCTGTCGTGGTTATTCGGCGCACCGAAGAAGGCAAAGGCAGCCAGCTTTGAATATGAGCAATGAGGCGGCAATTTGGCGGATGAAGAATTCATCAATCCGTCATATCAAAGTGCGAAACTCAAGCCCAATGAAAACAGAAAATGGAACGCAATTGCGCATCGAGCACTACGATTCAACAACCATCTTTTTGCACTGGCTAAGTGCTGCCTTGGTGGTCGGCCTTTGGATGGTCGGCCAAAGCATCGGGTTCTTCCCGCGCGGCGCACCGCGGCTGACCGTTCGCAGCCTGCACATTGCGGTCGGTGCGGCACTGGCGCTTGTCCTTTTGCTGCGGCTCATCTGGCGTCAAACGCGCGGCATCCAATTGCCACCGACGGATACCGGCATATTGGGGCGCTCGGCGACCGGTATGCACCATCTGCTCTATGCATTGCTGGTCGCCATCGTCATGATCGGGCTGGGCTGTGTCTGGATTCGTGGCGACACGGTTTTTACCTGGTTCACTGTGCCAGCCTTTGATCCAGGCAACAAGGCGCTCCGGCACAATGCGGTTGAATTGCACGCTTGGGTCGCAAACCTGTTGCTCGCCCTTGCCGGTATTCATGCGATCGCAGCGGCATGGCACCACTGGATTTTGAAAGACGGTGTCCTGCAGCGCATGCTGCCACCTTGGGCTCTGCGGATGAGCCAACGCAAGGCAAGCGCGGCAGACACGTTCTAGGCGTTTGTCGTGCTGACTGGAGACGAAGCGAATCCCGAAGCGAGCCCACAATTTGAATGGCCGCTTTGGCTTACTGGACCGTTGCAAAGAAGGTCCGGTTACCAAGATCATGGTCGTCAGCTTGGGGCTGGAAGCTACGACGATTGAATTTGCGACGCAGACAAACAGCGCTGCCTTGTCGGTTGAGAGAGCGGCAATGGCCTCGGGACGCACTTGCACACCAGGATTGCTGACGAGCAAGCCATAGAGATCCTGGATGCGCCCGGCCTCAAAGGGAAAGGCATGGCGGACGATGATAGCGGTTGGCGAAAGCTGAGGTATGGGGTGCAAACATGATAGCCACTCAATATGACGGTTCTGATTTACTTTACTGCTCTTGCAATCGGTACGAAGAAGTCACAACCTAAGGCTGCATAACAAGAAGAATCTATTCACGTTGCAACAAGCATGGCGGCATGCATAGTCACGAACATGTCACAAGAATTAGCAAAAATTGCATGTTCATCAACATCAGAGTTCTCGATAATGAAAAATCAAAGAATAGACCCATCACTTAAACGTCGACTTCAATGGGGTCTTCCTTTGGGCGCATTGTGCATAAGCGTAGTTGCGGGCTGTGGAGGCGGGACTGATGCATCAACTCAGACAACGCCAGTCGTTGCCGCATACACCAGTGGCAACATTGTTGTAAGCCGGTCTGTCTACGCAGGAATTGCCAGCACAGTTGCAATTGGGCAAACGCTACCAGGTGGTGGCGTAGCTACGGCTGTGGCCAACGGCAGTTTTCCGGATGTATTCAAAAACGAAGTACCAGATCCATCATTTGGGGTCAGTTCGCCTATATTCCTCGATCAGAGAAACGCTAACGGGGCTTTGGTCAGTACTCGCACCATTGATGCAACTCAAATTTCAAGCAGTTTTGCATCCAAGTCTGAACTTGCACTAAACGTGTCGACCGACAAGTCTGCTATCACTTTCATGGGATACAAAGGAGTTGTCAATCAACTCGACGAGTCGAACTCGAACACCGCCGCCTATTTTGACTCAACAAATCCAGTCGCATCCACTGTTGCTCGAGCCATTGCAAAGGTGGATTTAACTTCAGGCAGCGTCACTGTGACGCCAGTCAACGCCTACAGCGGCAATAACGGTCGCGCCGCCATTTTGGCCAATGGCACTTACTACATGGTGGGTAATGCTGGCAATGGCAGTGGCGACGGTAACAACCTGTCTGCGCTAAGTGATAACACTGGCGTGCAATCTATTTTGGCAACTGCTTCTGGAAATACCACACCGGTTGGTGCTGTCTTGGGAACATTTGGCAGTTTGACGGGCTACCAGCGCGGATTTTCCCTTTCTCAGGTTCCTAATCCCGCAACGCCTGGAACAAATTACGCAGTAGATAAGACCGGCAAGGATGCGAATTTTCGCGGCATGACCGTCTTTAACAACACGCTGTATGTCAGCAAAGGTAGCGGCAGTAACGGTGTCAATACCGTTTACCAGGTTG
>CAIOAQ010000391.1 GCA_903856025.1 uncultured beta proteobacterium | reverse complement strand
GCAGCCAGTTCGGGCAGGGCATCAGTCTTTGGGGTACGCTGGCTGCACTGGCGGTGCCTTTGGGAGGGGCTGCCAACTGGACGCTGACGCAGCACGCGCATGCACACGGAAAGCAGGTGGACCTGATTCCTGCGGTGTTGATGGGCGGTGTGGTGTCATCCCTGGTGACCCTGCCCATGGCTTGGCCGCTGCAAGCCTCCTTCCATGATTTGTGCTTGCTGTTTGGCTTGGGACTTGTGCAATTGGCCATACCGTGCAGCTTGGCCATCGTCTGTGCAAGGGTGCTGAAAGCCCCAGAAATGGCTCTGCTGGGGTTGTTGGAGGTGATTTTTGGCATCCTGCTGACCTGGGTGGGTGCCGGTGAGGTGCCGGGGTCCAACGTGCTGGTGGGTGGTGCGCTGGTCATCGGCGCACTGGTGGTGAATGAGTTGGCTGGTTGGCACGCACGTCAATAAGCCTTCGCCCCCTCTCTATAGACAGATCAAAAAAATGACACAAGATGTTCAAAGTGAAGTACGCGGCAAGCTTGGTTTTATCACCCTGAGCCGACCACAGGCACTCAACGCACTGACCTTGCCCATGATCCGTGCATTGACGGTATGCCTGACGGCCTGGCGTGAGGACGATCAGGTGCAGGCGGTCGCCATTCGGGGCAGCAACAAGGTGGGGCCATTTGGTGCGTTTTGTGCCGGCGGTGACATCCGCTTCTTTCACCAGGCCTTGTTGTCGGGCGATCCCTCACCTGAGGACTTCTTTACCGAGGAGTACACGCTTAACCATCTGATTCACAGCTACTCCAAACCGTTCGTGGCCTTCATGGACGGCATTGTGATGGGTGGCGGTATGGGCATCAGCCAGGGTGCTTCACATCGCCTGGTCACGCCACGCACCAAGATGGCCATGCCAGAAACCGCGATTGGCTTGTTTCCCGATGTAGGCGGTGGCTACTTTCTCAGTCGATGCCCGGGTTTTTCGGGTGAATGGCTGGCTTTGACAGGTACCACTATTGGGGCGGGAGACGCGCTGGCGCTCGGTTTGGCTGACCATTGCCTGGATGAATCCAATTTGGAGCGCTTGTGGGTGGAATTGAGTCAAATGGAGATTGCAGACCGTTCGCAAATCGACGCAATAATTGCTCCATATTCAATAGCAACTAACGCTTTATTGACGAGGGATAGAGACAAAATTGATCAATATTTTTCTTTGGACTCGGTGACGGCCATTGTGCAGACGCTGGAGGCCGACGCGTCAGATTGGTCGCGACAAACGGCAGCGTTGTTGCGGCAGCGGTCGCCTTTGATGCTGCATGTGGCACTGGAGCAAATCCGCCGGGCGCGACGCTTGAGTGTGGCGCAGGATTTGCGTATGGAGCGTGACATGGTGCGGCACTGTTTTTTCCCGGCGCACTTGCAGCGACATGGCAGTGCAACTGAAACCGCAGAGGGAATCAGGGCACTGGTGATCGACAAAGACAATGCCGCTAAATGGCATCCAGCTCGAATTGAAGAAGTAGCGTCTGAGATGGTGCAAGCGTTTTTTGACAGCCCCTGGCCAGCGCACAGTCATCCACTGCGCATGCTGGCCTGAGCTGCGTCAGCCTGCTATTGAAGCGTGGCAGGGTAATGTTGCCCTACCCAGTTTTCAAACTGGACACACATGGCCGAGTCAGAACCGGTGTTGTCGGCAATCACCACTGCGCCATGCACGATGCGAATCGTGGCATCCAGTCCATCGCTGGTCGCAGGCGGATAGACACGACTGGCGGCGTTTGTAATGAGCTTTTGAGCGTCAGCCCATGCCTGTTCCACCGATTTGTTGCAGTCATCTGCCAAGTATTTGGCATTGAACGGCTCTGAGGTTAATCTCACCAAGGTGTCGTTGTGACTGATCCCGTTTCCACGTGACCAATAATGCTCGGCCAGCAGTGGACCGATGGCCGGGTTGTCCGTCAGGTAGCCAAATCGCCGCTCAAAATAGGCACGTGTCTGATAGACCGCCATGTTGGCCAGCAGGTAACCGTGGTAGGCCGCGGCCGACTCCTGATTGAGTAAGTGCGGAATCGACAGCAAAGGACGCGGGCCGATGTCAACACCCAGGATACGCTGCTCGCAGGACCGAGCGAGCTTCAGCACTTGTTCGACCGCCAGAGCGTCATCAGGCAACGCATACAAGGCACGCTCAAAGTAGGGCACCACCAGGCTGCCGCGCTCTGCAAAGGCGGAAAAAGCCTGTGTGGCCTCGATTTGGGTGTGAATCAGCGCATCAGGAATCGGCTCGCCAGCGGCATTTCTGGCATAGCGTTTGAGCCAGTCGGCATCATTGAGCAGGCTGTCGCAAAACATCGACTGGGTTTCAGCGTACGCCATCGAGGTGGGGGCAAATTCCTGCGAGAAACAAGGCGAATTTTGTGTGACGTTGGCAAAGTGCGCAGCGTGCCCGCCCTCATGAAACAGGGTGTTGATGGCGCGCGCACCGCTACCTACTTGATCGGGCGTGGCATTCGCGGTGAAGTTGATCTGACCGGCTCCCCATTTGCCTCTGGCATCGAAATAGGTCGGTATAGGCCCGTGGCAGAAGCCATTTTGAAATTTTCCTTTGCGTTCCAGCAAGTCCAATTGCAGTGTGGCACCTCGGTAGCTGATGCCCAGCCGGCGGAAACTCTGCACCCATCGATCCAGTCCCTTGGCGAAGGACATATAAGGATCCAGCTGACGGGTGATGTCGCCGCTGATGTTGAAGCGCAGGTTCCAGGCTTTAGTGGCATCCGTGCCGTGGGTCTGGGTAAGTTCGGTGAGTGACTTCATATTGGTGGCACGCGTGCGCACTTCAAAGTCGTCAAGTATTTCAAAGAGCTGTGCCGAGCTCATGCCCTCGTTCTTATTTACCTTAAAGTCAAAGTAATTGGCAAAACCTTGTGCCCGAGCAAACGCATTGCGCTTCTTGACAATATCAAGCAGCCCATTGGTCAGCACCCAGCGCTCAAGAGACAGCATGGCGTCGTGGGAGCTTTTGCGTGCCGATTCATGGGCGTTGGTGGCCATGTTGGTGGCCAAGGTGTTCAGGGCGGCTGCCTCCGTTTTGCCGGATTCTCCGACGTGCTCCAGCACCAAATCACGTCGCTTGGCAAACAGCTCAGATTCGAGTTGAATCAGCTCGGCCATCAAGCTGCGCGCCTCGTCGCTGTCGATGATGTTGCTCTCAAACAAGGCCAGCCAGCCCTGCAAGCCATGTTTGAGCGAACCTGCGGTGTCATCCGAATCGCTGGCTGGCAAATCTGCCAAAGCCTGGCGCACGCCAGCAAGACGCACCGGGTCTGAGATGAAAATTTTGTAGGCATTCTCGGCGCGGGCGAAATCGGCGTCGTCGTTGGAGGTTGCCATGTACGTGGACCAGAACAAATCTTCTTTGGTCTTGTGGACGGCAGCGTATTCGGTGTTCAGGCGGTCAAACAATTCGCGTGGAGATGTCATGAGCGTGGTTCCTTTTGAGAGCGCCGATTCTCGCATCGTCATCGCGTGTGATGGACGGCTTCTATCGTTGGTGCACCTTCATGGCACGCTCGACTTCGCGTTTGCCCTCACGGTCCTTGATGGTGTCACGCTTGTCGTGTTCGGCTTTGCCTTTGGCCAGGGCGATTTCACACTTGATTTTCCCGGCCTTCCAATGCAGATTGATCGGCACCAGGGTATGGCCTTTTTGCTCAACCTTGCCAATCAGGCGCTTGATTTCAGCCTTGTGCATCAACAGCTTTCGGGTGCGCTGTCTGTCGGGTGTGATGTGGGTTGAAGCAGTCCCCAAGGGTTGGATTTGCAGTCCGATGATGAACAGCTCACCATTGCGAATCACCACATAACCGTCGGTCAGTTGTACCTTGCCTTCGCGCAGCGACTTGACCTCCCAGCCCTCGAGCACGATGCCGGCCTCAAAGCGTTCTTCAAAAAAATAGTTGAACGCGGCTTTTTTGTTGTCGGCGATGCGGGTTGAAGTGTCGGGTTTCTTGGCCATGTGGTGGGTTCGATATGCTGTGTAAATGCGAACAAGGCTTGACTACAATCCCGCGCACCCCTGCATTCTATGAAAACTGTCAAAAAATCCGTTCTGATTTGGTATAGCCCCGCCGAAATGTACCGTCTGGTCATTGATGTGGACTCGTATCCGCAATTTTTGCCCTGGTGTGATAAGGCACGGGTCGTGGCTCATGAAGAAAACGGCATGCTGGCCGAAATTGGCATGGCCTTTTCAGGGATTCATCAGACTTTTTCAACTCGAAACAAGCACGTGGTGGACCGTCAGGTCATTATCGATTTGGTGAATGGCCCGTTTTCACAATTGGAAGGCGAGTGGAATTTCTTGCCGCTGGGGGAAAACCAACGGGCATGCAAGGTCGAGTTGTCGCTGACTTATGGCTTTGACAACACGCTGGGGCGGCTCATCAGCCCGGTGTTCGACAAAATTGCAGGCAGCATGGTGGATGCTTTTGTCAAACGGGCCAAGCAGGTTTATGGGGAGTGAATCGTGTTGGCGTGTCACGGTGGTTTACGCGCCGTCGCCACGTCAGGTACAGGAAGTGGTGTTGGAGGTCTGCGGCTCGTGTAGCGTGCTGCAGGCATTACAGCGCAGTGGCTTGTTGCAGCGCTATCCGGAAATTGACAGTCGCCTGACCACAGTTGGCATTTGGGGACGCAAAGCCAAACTTGATCAACTGTTACGTGCCCACGACCGGATAGAGGTTTACCGACCGTTGCGCGTCGACCCCAAGGTGGCGAGGCGTGAGCGCTTTGTTAAGCAGGGCAGCCGCTCGGCAGGTTTGTTTGTCAAAAAACGGGTGGGTTCTCAAGCAGGTTATTAGACTGCGTCGGCCGACTCGGTGGTGGGCAGGTCTATTTGCACTCGCTCTCGGCTATACCTTGAAGCCGTTTGGCCTCAACGGTGCGAGCTGCATCGTCCATTACTTCGCGCTCGCCTTGGGCGTTGATTCGGCTCAGTCGCACTCCTGAATCCAAGTTTTTTTGAGCCAGCTTGGCGCGCTGACAATTTTCTGCCTTGATTTTTCCGATGCGTTCTTCTTCTGTTTTTTTCTTAGCCGCCTGCTCCAGCTCCGCCTTCTTCATACGGTCCGCCAATTCTTTGTCGACGCCAGCTACAGGCTTGCTGGCCGCAACCTTGGCCGTAACAGCCACTTTTTCACCGGTGTCATTGGCCTCGTTCGATGCCGTTGCGATGTGCGCAGTCGCATTCTTGCTCGGCCGTTTGAACACATTTTTGTCAGGTACATCGGCACTTGGTGCACGGTCGCTGAATACTTTCTTGCCGTCCTTGTCAACCCAAGCCCATTGGGCATTTGCACCGAATGAGAGCAAAAAGAAAACCGGAATGAAAATGAGAATAGGGAGGGTTTGCTTCATGGCTGGGGAGTTTATGCCAACTCCAATGACCTGAATACCAAAGCTTTGTAAGCAGGCAGATACAATCTGCCATTTGGAGCTCACACTTATGCGCCTGATTGGTAAAGCGCTCACCTTTGACGATGTGTTATTGGTGCCAGCCTACTCCCAAGTCCTCCCCAAGGACACTTCCCTCGCCACCCGACTGACCCGCAACATTGCCTTGAACCTGCCACTGGTTTCTGCGGCCATGGACACGGTGACCGAGTCTCGTCTTGCCATTGCCATCGCTCAGGAAGGGGGTATGGGCATTGTGCACAAGAACATGACCCCTCAACAGCAAGCCGCCAAAGTTGCCAAAGTCAAACGCTACGAGTCGGGTGTATTGCGCGACCCGGTGGTGATCACCCCACATCACACGGTGCGCCAGGTGATCGATTTGTCAGCGCAGTTGGGTGTGTCGGGTTTCCCTGTATGCGACGGTGGCAAAGTGGTTGGACTGGTCACCGGGCGTGATTTGCGGTTTGAAACCCGATTTGACCTGCCGGTGAGCCATATCATGACCCCACGTGAGAAGTTGGTGACCGTTGCGGAGGGCACCACCATCACCCAGGCCAAGGTGTTGCTCAATCAGCACAAGATAGAGCGTTTGCTGGTGGTCAATGATGCTTTTGAGCTCAAAGGCCTGATCACGGTGAAAGACATCACCAAGCAAACCAGCTTCCCAAATGCCGCGCGCGATGCGCAAGGCAAATTGCGCGTGGGTGCGGCGGTGGGGGTGGGTGAGGGTACCGAAGAACGCGTCGAATTGCTGGCACGTGCAGGTGTGGACGCGATCGTGGTGGATACCGCGCACGGCCACAGCAAGGGCGTGCTTGACCGTGTGCGCTGGGTCAAGCAAAACTTTCCACATGTTGAAGTCATTGGTGGCAACATCGCCACAGGTGCTGCAGCGCTGGCGTTGGTTGAAGCCGGTGCCGATGCGGTCAAAGTGGGCATTGGCCCAGGCTCCATTTGCACCACGCGTATTGTGGCTGGCGTGGGCGTGCCACAAATCATGGCAATTGACAGCGTCGCTACCGCCCTCAGGGGGACGGGTGTACCGTTGATTGCGGACGGTGGCATCCGTTTCAGTGGTGACATCTCCAAAGCCATTGCGGCGGGTGCCAACACGGTGATGATGGGGAGCATGTTTGCCGGCACCGAAGAAGCGCCGGGCGAAGTGATTTTGTTCCAGGGACGCAGTTACAAGAGTTACCGTGGCATGGGGTCGATTGGTGCCATGCAACAAGGCAGCGCCGACCGCTATTTCCAGGAGTCCAGCACCGCCAACCCGAATGCCGACAAGCTGGTTCCCGAAGGCATTGAAGGACGAGTGCCTTACAAGGGCTCGATGGTGTCGATCATTTATCAAATGGCCGGCGGTTTACGAGCCAGCATGGGCTACTGCGGTTGCGCAACGATTTCCGAGCTGCAGGAAAAAGCCGAGTTTGTCGAAATCACGACTGCAGGCATCCGCGAAAGCCACGTGCACGATGTGCAGATCACCAAAGAAGCTCCTAATTACCGCGCTGAATGATGCATCAGAAAATTTTAATTCTTGACTTCGGATCACAAGTCACCCAGTTAATCGCGCGGCGCGTGCGTGAAGCCCATGTGTTTTGTGAAGTACATGCCTGTGACGTGACAGACGAATGGGTGCGTGCGTATGCACGTGACGGCAAGCTCAAGGGCATTATTTTGTCGGGCAGTCATGCCAGCGTCTATGAGGACACCACTGACAAGGCACCGCAAGCGGTGTTTGAGTTGGGGGTGCCGGTGCTGGGCATTTGTTACGGCATGCAAACCATGGCGCATCAGTTGGGCGGTTTGGTTACCAGTGGGCACCAGCGGGAATTTGGTCATGCCAACGTGCGTGCGCATGGCCATACGGCGTTGCTCGATGGCATTGCTGACTTCACGACGCCCGAAGGTCATGGCATGTTGCAGGTCTGGATGAGCCATGGTGACAAGGTCACCGAGCTGCCACCGGGCTTCAAGCTGATGGCCAGCACCGACAGCTGCCCCATTGCGGGTATGGCCGATGAAGCACGACGGTTTTACGCGGTGCAATTTCACCCGGAAGTCACCCATACCAAGCGCGGCGCTGCTATTCTGGAGCGTTTTGTGCTGGACATCTGCGCCACCCGCGCCGACTGGATCATGGGGGACTACATCTCAGAAGCGGTTGAAAAAATTCGTGAGCAAGTCGGCGACGAGGAAGTCATCCTTGGGTTGTCCGGCGGAGTGGACTCTTCGGTTGCAGCAGCCCTGATTCACCGTGCCATTGGGGATCAGCTCACCTGCGTGTTTGTCGACCATGGCTTGCTGCGCCTGAACGAAGGCGACATGGTGATGGACATGTTCGTTGGCAAGTTGCACGCCAAGGTGGTTCGTGTCGATGCGGCAGACCAGTTCCTTGGGCACTTGGCCGGTGTCAGCGACCCGGAAGCCAAGCGCAAGATCATTGGTCGTGAGTTTGTAGAGGTTTTTAAGGCTCAAGCCCTCGCATTAACTGAAGGTGATGCTACCAAAAAAGGTGCAAAATGGCTGGCACAAGGAACCATCTACCCGGATGTGATCGAGTCCGGTGGTGCTAAAAACAAGAAGGCTGTGGTCATTAAGAGCCACCACAATGTCGGCGGTTTGCCCGAGCAGCTGGGTCTGAAGCTGCTGGAACCATTGCGTGAATTGTTCAAGGACGAGGTGCGTGAACTAGGGGTTGCGCTGGGTTTACCCTACCACATGGTGTACCGGCATCCGTTTCCAGGTCCCGGTCTGGGCGTGCGGATTCTGGGTGAGGTCAAAAAAGAATACGCCGATTTGTTGCGCCGTGCGGATGCGATCTTCATTGAAGAACTGAACAACTTCGTGGACGAGGCCAGCGGCAAGACCTGGTACGAACTGACCAGTCAGGCGTTTACCGTGTTTCTTCCGGTGAAAAGTGTCGGCGTGATGGGTGACGGTCGTACTTACGATTACGTGGTGGCGCTGCGTGCGGTGCAGACCAGTGACTTCATGACCGCAGATTGGGCCGAATTGCCTTATGCCTTGTTGAAAAAGGTATCCAGCCGCATCATCAACGAGGTGCGTGGCATCAACCGTGTAACCTACGACGTCAGCAGCAAACCACCAGCCACCATTGAGTGGGAATAATTAAAATCATCTAAGTTGTTGATTTTATTGACTATTTGTTAATACGACAATTTGACGACATTGTTCCCGCAATTCCAAACATTGGTTTAACATCAATGCTTTGGGATAACTTAGCGGGGGTTGATCATGGTGGTTCGTACAACAGACCCACAACATTCATCGATCATTGAAAACAATGATCTTGAATCGACCAAAAGTGCACCAAGCAAACTGCGCAAGGGTGCAAAGTCAAAGTACATCATTGAAGAACATCCCATCATGGACGGGATGGGCAAAGTCGTCCGCACCCGACATACAGGTGATACGTACCACTGTTTTTTTTATGTAAAAGATGAGCAGAAATGGTTGAGAAAAACACTCGGTACCAAACGACTTGGTGAAGCACTTGATGCAGGTCGTGCCCTGATGATGGTCACATTGGGCAAGGTTCATAGTGGTGAACGTGTGTTTGCCAAGACATACAAAGATGTCATTGATGAGCATTTGGAATTCAAGCAGAAACGTGCAGACGGCAAATTCATCACGCAAGGTCGCATCACCACAATCAAGTCAACGTTGAAGTGGGCAGCAAAATTTGCAGGTGGAGAAATTAAACCGATTACCAGCAAAGATGGCACCGATTGGAGTGAATATTACGT
>CAIOAQ010000390.1 GCA_903856025.1 uncultured beta proteobacterium | reverse complement strand
TGATCGACCGACTCTACAGCCCGCGCAGCTTCCTTAGGGATGTGGCAAATCGTCTTAACTCAGGTGGGCTGCTGGTACTGGCCTCACCCTACACTTGGATGGAAGAGCACACAAAGTGCGACGAATGGGTGGGCGGCTTCAAGAAGGACGGTGAGTCTTACAGCACGCTCGATGGCCTCAAGGATCTGCTCGCTGCCAATTTTGAATTGGTTCAAGGGCCGATGGCAGTTCCGTTCGTGATCCGTGAGACAAAGCGCAAGCACCAGCACACGCTGTCTGAAGTCACCATTTGGAAGCGCGGAGCGTGAACCAATCAACCAGGTTGAGATCCCGAGACCGTTTGGCAGGTGTCAACCAATCCAATCCGTTGACCGGCCCTGCCGCGCTCAACGTGCTTCTGGCAGCTCGATCTTTACCTCAAGCACTTCCAGGTTGTCCTGCCGTTCCAAATTGAGCTTGACATCGCCGGGATTGATTTTGACGTATTTACAGATGACGTCAACCAGTTCTCGTCGCAACGCCGGTAGATAGTCTGGGTCCGATGCATTGCGCCCACCACGCTCGTGGGCCAACATCATGACCAACCGTTCCTTCGCGACACTGGCCGACTTTTTTTTCTCACCCAGGAGGAAAGAGAGAAACGATGCCATGGCTTATTTCCCCCCAAACAGGCGTTTGAGCAACCCTTGTTTGGGTGGCTCAGTGAAGCGCAAAGGCTTGTCTTCGCCCAGAAACCGGTCGATCACGTCCTTGTAGGCTTCCGACACGTCACTGCCTTCCATATGCACGGCCGGCACGCCCTGATTGGAGGCTTGCAACACAGTTTCACTCTCGGGAATCACGCCAATGAGCTTGATGCGCAAGATGTCTTGAATGTCCTGCAGCGAGAGCATTTGCCCCTGGTTGACCCGTGCCGGGTTGTACCGGGTGATCAGCAGGTGTTCCTTGATCGGCTCCCGGCCTTCCATGGCGCGCCTGGTTTTGCTCGACAGCATACCCAAGATGCGATCTGAGTCACGCACTGACGATACTTCAGGGTTGGTCACCACGAGGGCTTCGTCGGCAAAGTGCATGGCCATCAATGCACCAGTTTCGATACCGGCAGGGGAATCGCACACGATGTATTCAAAGTCCATGGCAGCTAAATCAGCCAGCACCTTTTCAACACCGTTTTGCGTCAAAGCGTCCTTGTCACGGGTTTGCGAGGCCGCCAGTACAAACAGGTTCTCACACTGCTTGTCTTTGATCAGCGCTTGATTCAGGTTGGCTTCACCGTGAATCACATTGATCAAGTCATAGACCACGCGACGCTCACAGCCCATGATTAGATCAAGATTACGCAAACCCACGTCAAAGTCAATCACCGCTGTTTTATGGCCGCGCATGGCCAATCCGGTTGCAAAGCTGGCGCTGGTCGTGGTTTTGCCTACGCCACCTTTTCCGGAGGTCACCACAATGATTTTTGCCATGTTCAGAAAATCTTTCAAAAAATAAATTTAACCATTCAAAGCTTCGAACAGCAGTTTTTCCTGGCCGTCGGTACTCAGTCGAACCTGGGCAGGTTTACCTTGGATGTCCTTTGGGAGTGGATTTTCGCTGGTGCGGTAGACACCCGCAATCGAGATCAGTTCAGGCTCAAGACAAAGCGAAAAAATACGCGCCTGGGTATTCCCGCTGGCACCCGCCATGGCTTTACCACGCAGCGGTGCGTACACATGAATGTTACCGTCAGCCACGACTTCCGCACCCATGTTAACCATAGCCAGCACCACCAGATCGGCCCCTCTGGCATAAATTTTTTGGCCTGAGCGTAATGGCTTGTCAATGACCAAAGTCGCTGGACCTGGAACTTCACGAACCACTTCCCTGACCACTTCCTTCACCGTTTCAATGACATTTATTTCAGAGGACTTTTTCTGTTGGTTTGTCTTACCACGTGGCATTTCCGCGGGGGCATCCACCAAACCCAAGGCAAGCGCTGCTTCGGTCATGTCTTGTGAGGCCTGACGGATTGCCACTGGTTTTAGTCGGCAGCTGATCAGTGCATCCAGCAACGCCGTCAGGGGCTGCACATCGTTAACGCTGCCAATGTGGGAGAAATCCACCACAAGCGCATCGTTTTCAAAAAAATCAGGACTGTCGCTATGAGGTCCAAATTGCGCGGTGATGTCCGTAGCAACCTTGGATAAATCCGGCGATTTCAGCACCAAAGCGATCAACGGTAATTGGGCGCTTTTGATTTCAAAAGTAGTTGACACGTGAGCTGAAAAATTTGGGTTTGGATGAAAGACAGAAAATCAAGTGCACTTCTTTAAAGTGCGCTGAGTTGCAGCTTGAAATCTTACTTGATTGCATGTGGAAAAACCTTTTTTCATAAAAATTAATGTTTTATGCACAGCTCTTTTATAAGCTTTATAGATTTCAAAAAAATGGTGAGAAATTTCCCATTGACTTCTCTTTAATATGGATTTTAAATTAGTAGTAGTAGATAAGAAGCTGCTTCCGCCGTGGATAAGTAAAAAATAATTAGTTAAATCAACGACTTATGTTGCTTTGAAACATGTGGACTGGCGTGTACCTGTGTTGTACCTAAATGTTGGATAACTCTGAAGCTAAAAGTATTTTGTGGATAACTCTAAAATTTGAGGTGATCTATGCACAGGGTTATCCAGTGAATGTTCAAAAAAAAGCCCGGTATAAACCGGGCTTCAAAAAACAAAGATTTAACTTACGGCTTTTGTGTTGTTCCCAACTTGAACTTGGCATCGGTAATTTCAGCCTTGAGAGGCTCTGCATCCGAGGAGTTGGGTGGTAGGGTGCTCAGTGCGGTTTCCCAATGGCCAATGGCTTTGGCGTATTGGCCTGCTTGGTATGCTGCCTGCCCTGCCATCATCAAGGCCATGGGGTGTTTTGGAGCCACCGCCAACGCTTTATTGATCAGCTCGAGTGGCTTGCCTTGCAAACTCTTGGCTTGTGTGGCCAGCAAATCTGCGTACTGTGTCATCAGCTCAGGGTCTGAATCCATCAGCTTGCCGGTTTTTGCATAAGCTTTGGCAGCGTCATCGATACGACCCTGCACCTTGTAGGCACGAGCCAAACGTGCCCAACCGGCAAAGTCATCAGGCGTGCTCTTCAGGCGTTCTGCCAGGCGGTCAACCATTTGGTTGATGTTGTCGGGTGTCATAGCCGCTGCGGCACCTTCTGGTACGGGCGGAAGTTTGTTGCTCTCGCTCACTGGCATACCTGCCTTTGCCTGGGCATCAGCAATGTTGGACTGAATTTGTTGGTAGTCTGCAGACTCTGCAGGGACCAAGGCCAGCAACTTTTGCCAGTAATCCACTGCAACTTTGAAGTCGTTGCGCTGGTAGGCCGCAACACCAGCCAACATCAGAGCCATGGGATGTTGGGAATTGATAGAAAGTGCCTCATCGACCAGTTTTTTTGGTTCACCCACGAAACTGTTGTTGGCATTGGCGGCCAAAATGTCGGCGTAGTCCACCAGCATATCGGGGTTGGAATGCAATGACGGGCCAACTTTTTCGTAGGCTTGTTTCGCTTCAGGAAGGTGCCCCATCACCTTGTAGGAGCGTGCCAGCATGGCCCAACCGTTGGGGTTATCCGGGTTGGCTTTGAGTTTGGTCACCAGCGAGTCAATCATTTGTTGCACTTGCGGGTCATTGGGCTGGGTGGATGCATTCGCAACTGGATTAATGGACGCAGGTGCACCGAGTTGCATGTAAATGCCCAATGCCAGAACTGGAACAGTCACTGCCAGTGCAGCAGCAGTGCGCTTTGAGGTCCAAAATCCCGTAATGCCCTGGGTGGGCTTTGCTTCAAAACTTTCGGTATCGTCCAGTAAACGAAGTTGCAGCTCATCGCGGGTGGTTTCAAAGTCCTGTTGACTGATCACACCCCTGGCCAAGTCGTTTTCAAGTGACACCAATTGATCACGGTGGATCGAAGCATTGAGTTTTTCTGCGGATACACCATTTGACTTGGGTGCACGAAAAAGAGGGTGGATAAACCAGCCCACCACAAGCAGCGTCAAAAGCGCCGCCATACCAATAAATAAGTTCATTTGGGAGAATCAGTTTCTTGAAGAAGGGCCTGTGCTTTAGCACGCTGTTCAGCATCTAGCACAGGGGTGTCTTTTTGGTTTTGATTACGCCGGATGATGCCTACCAATAACCAGATGGCTCCAGCCAGCAAGACCAGGGGTCCAAACCAAAGCAGCCAGGTCACAGGTTTGACCTGTGGTCGGTACAGCACAAAGTCGCCATAACGGGTGACCAGAAAATCCTTGATTTCAGCATCTGATTTTCCAGATTTGATCAAGGTGCGAACCTCCCGGCGTAAATCATTCGCGAGGTCGGCGCGCGAACCGGCAAGTGACTCGTTTTGGCACACCAGGCAACGCAGTTCTTCTGCAATGGAGATCAATCGTTGCTCTACCACGGGATCTTCTGCCAACGGAATGGCCTCACCGGCGTGAGCGGTGAACGCGCACTGCAGTGCCAACAACAGAGATATCAGAAATTTCATTTATTCAATTCCTTTATCAAAGGAATGAGTTTGTTTTGGATGGACTCTTCGGTGAATGGGCCAATTTGCTTGTAGCGGATCACACCGGCTTTATCGATCACAAAACTCTCGGGCACACCGTACACGCCAAAGTCAATGCCGATTCGGCCATCTTGGTCAGTGACTGCCCCTTGGTAAGGATTGCCAAAACGTGCCAGCCATTTCATGCCTTCCGAGTCTTTATCTTTGTAGTCCAGACCTATGATGGGTAACGGATTTGACTTTGAAAACTCCACCAGGATGGGATGCTCTTCTCGGCAAGCGACGCACCAGGAGGCCCAAGTGTTGAGTAGCCAAACCTTGCCCAGCATGTCTTTGCTGGAAAAGGTCTGACCTGGTTTGTCCAGCACCGGTGCAGTGAACACAGGCGCGGGCTTCCCAATCAAGGGAGAAGGAATCTCATGCGGATCACGGGTCAAACCAATAGCCAAAAATACCAATAGAACCGCAAAAATACCCAACGGGATATACGCCTTTTTCATGCTGCAACACCCTTGATGTCATTCAAGGTCAATTTGGCGGCTGCTTTCTTGCGATAGCGCTTGTCCAGTGCTGCCATGCCGCCACCAATAGCCATGAACAAACAACCAAACCAGATCCAAACCACAAAGGGTTTGTAGTAAACACGCACGGCCCATGCCTCTTTACCCGGTCCCTCAAGTTTTTCGCCCAAGGAGACATAGACGTCGCGCGTAAGACTACTGTCGATGGCTGTTTCGGTCATAGGCATGGTCGAAGAAAAATAAGTACGCTTTTCTGGTTTTAGCGTAGCTATAAGTTTGCTGTCTTTGGTGACTTCAACTGTTCCTCGATCTGCGTTGTAATTGGGTCCGGGGAATTGACCAATGTCGGTCAGTCGGAATGTATAACCTGCGACTTCAACGACATCACCCATCGTCATGCGCACGTCCTTTTCGGACTCATAGCCCTTAACCATCGTGATGCCAACCACCGAAATAGCGATACCAATGTGGGCTACGTGCATGCCCCAGTAAGAAATGGGGGTCGATTTCCAGTTGACCGTGTCCTTAAGCTGGCGGTAGATTTGCTGAGCGCAAGCCAGCACAATCCAGATGGCCAGTGTAAGACCGAGGGCGACCAGAGCAGACCAAGGCCCTGCCAGCAGGGGTGCGGCACAACCCAAAAGCACAGAAATGACGGCGACGGGGCGGAGTCTTTTAATGAGTTCTGCCAAGCTGTCATTTTTCCAGCGAGCGAAGCTTCCAATCACCATGAAAAACAGCACGGGGATCATGATGGGCGCAAAAACGGCGTTGAAATAAGGCGGACCAACCGAGAGTTTGCCCAAATTAAGTGCATCAATGATCAGTGGGTACAGCGTACCCAGCAACACGGCAGCAGCAGCAGTGGTGAGCAGGACGTTGTTAACCAGCAGAAAAGTTTCGCGAGAAACCAGTGCAAATGAACCGCCGGAACGTACTTTGCCAGACCTTGCAGCAAACAATACCAAAGAGCTACCCACCACCACTGCCAAAAATAACAAGATGAAGATACCCCGCTTTGGATCGGAAGCAAAAGCATGGACGGATGTCAGTACACCCGAGCGCACCAAGAAGGTTCCCAGCAAGCTCAGAGAGAAGGCAATCAGCGACAGCATGATCGTCCAGTTTCTGAATAAGCCACGTTTTTCGGTGACGGCCAGGGAGTGAATCAGGGCAGTGCCCACCAGCCAAGGCAGGAAAGACGCATTTTCCACTGGATCCCAGAACCACCAGCCGCCCCAACCCAGTTCGTAATAAGCCCACCAAGAACCCATGGCTATACCAATGGTGAGACATATCCAGGCAGCCGTAGCCCATGGGCGTGTCCAACGTGCCCAGGCGGCATCGAGCCGGCCATTGAGCAGGGCTGCGATCGAGAAAGCAAATGGGATCGACATGCCAACATATCCCATGTAAAGCATGGGTGGGTGAAATACCAGGCCAGGATCCTGCAACAACGGGTTCAGGTCTCGGCCATTTTCAGGAATGTCGACCAGGCGGGTGAATGGGCTGGAGGTGATCAGCATGAACATCAAGAAGCCTACAGCGATCAGGGCCAAAACCCCCAGCACACGTGACACCATGACATCGGGCAGTTGATTTGAAAACAGCGATACAGCCATCATCCAGGTGGTCAACATCAGCAACCACAACAACAGCGATCCTTCATGACCGCCCCAAACTGCAGCAAAGCGGTAAATGACAGGCAATTGAGTGTTGGAATGTTGGGCTACATACATCACCGAAAAATCGTTCGTGTAGAAGGAATAAGCCAGACACAGAAATGAAAAGCCGGTCAATAACCATAAGGCTTGTGCCCCTGGGCGTGCCAGCGCCATCCAGTCGGCGCGGCCATTTTGGCCGCCCGCCACGCTAAGTAGCCCCAGAGCAGCAGCAACAGGCAGTGCAAGAATCAGTGCGAAATGTCCAAGTTCAGGAATCATGGTGAGCCTTGTGGGTGATATGCAACGTGTGGTTGGTCTGCGCCATTACTTCAGGGATTTGGCGGCCTTTTCCAGGGCAGCTTGGTCCATGGCATGCTGGGCTTCGGGCGGCATATAGTTCTCGTCGTGTTTTGCAAGCACTTCGGTAGCGACGAATTTGCCGCCATCCTTGAGCTGACCCTGAGCCACCACGCCTTTGCCTTCGCGGAACAGATCCGGCAAGATGCCTGTGTAAGTCACCGGTACATCCTTGAGTGTGTCGGTCACGACGAACGACACGGTGAGGTTGTTACGTTGAACCGAACCAGTTTTCACCATGCCCCCCACGCGGAAGTTGCGGTTTTTTGGCGCTTCTCCAGAGCTGACTTGTGTAGGCGTGAAGAAAAAGACCAAATTGCTCTGGAAAGCATTAAGTACAAAATACGCCGCAATGCCTATAGCAGCGAGCGCGCCAATGATCAGGGCCGCACGTTTATGACGAGGTTTCATAGTATTACAAGTGATTTCAATGTGTGTCTGATGCGGTTTCGGCCAAAAGGTTTCGCAAGACTTCTCGACGTCTGGCCCGAACCTCCCATATTTCATAGACCGCGACGAGCGCAGTGATCCCAAAACTACCCCAAACGTAAAAGGCGTAACCGCCCATATCCAAAAATTCTGCCAAGCTATTCCACTGCATGTTTTACCCACTCCGTATGACGTTCGCGGTCAAGAATGATGCTACGTACCCGTAACAAGATGATGGTGATGGTGTACATCCAAAAGGCAATCACCATGATCAGCATGCCTGCCAGCATGGGAGTGGCCATGGACGCACCTTTCATTGACACGGAGGCACCTTGATGCAAAGTGTTCCACCATTTCACCGAGAAATAAATAATGGGCACATTCACCGCTCCGACCAGTGCGAGCACGGCGCAAGCCTTGTCTGCACGGCGCGGGTCATCAATAGATGCCTGAAGGGCCAAAAACCCGAGATATAAAAATAGCAAGATGAGTTCAGAAGTGAGCCGTGCATCCCAAACCCACCATGCACCCCACATCGGTTTGCCCCAAAATGCTCCCGTAATCAGTGACAAAAAGGCAAACAACGCGCCAGTCGGTGCCAGCGCAGAGGCCATCATGCCTGACAGTCGGGTGTTGAACGCTAATCCAAAACCAGCCCACCCTGCCATCACCAGATAAATGAACATCGACATTTGCGATGCTGGGACATGGACGAAAATAATTCGATAACCTTGGCCCTGCTGCGCGTCAACAGGCGCCACAAAAAAAGAAATATAGAGCCCAATCAACGTTAAGACGGCAGCTAACCCTCCAAACCATGGCCACATGCGTCCGGCCAAGTAGTAAAAGTTTTGAGGTGCCGCAAACTTGAACCAGTGAATATTGCGCAGATTCATTCTAGAGATATCCTCAAAGCAGCGGAAGTCGCCATGGGCGAAAAGAACAGGGACAGCACCAACAGTGCTGCCAACAACGACAAATGGCCACCAAAGCCCATGCCGGCGGCATCAGCTTCTACCGCACCGGCACCAAAGATCAACACTGGAATGTAAAGTGGCAAGATCAGCAGCGACAGCAAAACCCCTGCACCGCGTACACCCAAGGTTAGGGCTGCGCCAATGCTGCCAACCAGACTAAGAGTAGGTGTGCCCAGCAAAAGGGTCAGCATCAGCAAGCCCAGCGCACGGCCATCCAGTCCGAACTGCAGTCCCAAGACCGGGGCCATGAGTACCAGGGGCAAACCGGACAATAAAAAATGTGCCAATGCCTTGGAAAGCACCAGTAAACCCAGTGGCGTGCTTGAGAGCACCATTTGCTCAAGCGAGCCGTCGGCATGGTCGGTGGCAAACATGCGTTGCAATGACAACATGGCAGCCAGCAAAGCGCTGACCCACAACACGCCAGGAGCCATGCGCGACAGCAGGTTGGTGTCGGCACCCACCCCCAAGGGGAACAGGCTCGCGACGACGACGAAAAAAACCAAGGGTGTGAGCACTTCACCCTTTTGCCGAAGCCCCAAAGCGATTTCGCGCTTGAGAATGGCCAACATCACGGCGCTGGTGCCGATGGTGGGGACGGGGGTATTCATGCGGCCTTCAATTCGAGCACTTGGGCAGGTATATCGCCAATCGACACCCGCTGGTGGCTGGTCAGTACTGCCAAGCCACCTTTGGTTACATGCGCCGCTATCAAATCGGCCAGCATTTGTACGCCCGCCTCGTCCATCGCCACATAGGGTTCATCCAGAATCCATAAGCGTGCCGGACTCAAAGCGAGGCGAGACAAAGCCACTCGTCGCTTTTGCCCCTGGGACAGATGCCGCACCAGCTGCTGGCTTCTGCCGTGCAAACCAAATCGCGAAAGCACGTCTTTACGCTGGGATGCAGTAGGAGCCAAGCCACCAAGAGCGGACGTGAAGCGCAGGTTCTCATCTACTGTCATGGATTCCTGCAGCGCGTTCAAGTGTCCCAAGTAGCAAAGGTCCTGCCGATAGATCTCTGGCTGGGAATGAATGGGCGTGTTGTTCCATAGAATTTGGCCAAAGTCCACCGTGGCCAATCCGCAAACCATGCGCAACAAGCTGGTCTTGCCAACGCCGTTGGCGCCACTTACGTACAGCCACTGGCCCGCAGACAGTTCGAAGTCGACGTCTTTAAAAAGTTGCCTTCCGCCCTTGGTGCAACCAAGTTTGGAAAAGGTCAGGGAAGGTGGGGTTTTCAAGATAATTTTTGGAAGACAACCCGGCATTTTAGGTGACAGCGCGGTTTGCAGTCCGCGGTTACAGATTAGCGCGTGATCATTACTTTTTGATACAAGCCACCAAAGTAGGTTTGCTTCTCAACTTTGGTCACTGGGTAATCTTCTGGTAACCAATCGGTAATTTGTCCGCTCCACAGGTCCATTGCAAAGGGTTCCAAGGTGGTGAGGATAGGTACCATGATGTATCGAAACGGGTTGCTGGCGCGAGGTTGGTGGTAGTCCACAAAGACGAGTTTGCCACCGGGTTTTGTGACGCGCAGTGCCTCTGCAACGGTTTTACGTCGCACATCAAGGGGTTGTTCATGCAGCAAGAAAAACACAACCACGGTGTCTTGACTGGCATCTGCAAATTGAAGCGCACTGGAATCCTGTTGAAGTATGCTCACTTGAGGCTGATGCCCCAGTTTTTCATGCAAATTCGCAATTTGTACTGGCGCCACGTCAATCACACTCAGGTGGGCATCGGGCGCTAGACGACGCACAACATGTTCGGTGAAGTTGCCGTACACACAGGCCACTTGCAGCACTTGGCCGTGGATCGGGGTACCCATGTCGCTGAGCGCCAAGTCGCGCAATTTTGAAAAATTTCCCCACAAAATCAAATTGACCAACCATTGACGTTCAAACACCTTGACTGCATTCGGGTGGGTGTAGGCCCACCAGTAGGTCTTTTCGAGGTATTCGGGCATGGGTGCCGGGCAAATACTTCCGGAGCCGGTTGCACCAACAGCGTTGTGACGAGCAATTTGATTTGGTTTAAGCATCATGTCAAAAGGGTGGTGGTCAACGGTACTGTCGGCACAGGCGTTATGACCAAGGTGTTTCCACGAATGGGTTTGTACCCGTTATTACGCGATTTTCCGGCCGAAAATCTGACTTTTGTTGATTTGCATCAAAAAAAAGGGTTTCGGAGTAATTTTGCTAAGAGTGGGAACACGGTATTATCCACCGATGTTTGTTGTTTGCTTTTCTTAAAGAGGATATCCGAATGAATCAAGTCACACTTTCCACCCTACTTCGTAGCTTGTTGGCCGTCGGCCTGACCTGTGGTGCTTTGGCAGCCCAAGCGCAGGACGTGGCCGCTGCAGAAGCCACCATCAAAGACAGCAAATGCAGCAAGTGCCATTCGGTCGATAAAGAAAAGACCGGCCCTGCTTACAAGAAGGTTGCTGAAAAATACAAAGGCAAAGCCGATGCAGAAGCCAAACTGTATACCCACCTGACGACTGGTCCAAAGATCAAGGTTGACGGTGAAGAAGAAACGCACGTTAAAGCCAAAGGTGATGATGCCGCTATCAAGAACCTTGCCAAGTACATTTTGACGCGCTAAGCGAGAAGGATAGGTCACTTTTATGTCTGGGATTCTCAAAAAAATGCGCCAGCACTGGCTGCTGGTTTTGGTGTCGTTGGGTGCACTTTTTATGTTCTCCGTTGCGGTGGGAATCTCGGGCGCTTATGTGCTGGCATTCACCAGTACTGAAGAGTTTTGCGTGAGCTGTCATGAAATGCAGTACAACTTCGCGGAATACAAGGGCACGATTCATGATACCAATCGCACAGGTGTGCGTGCCATTTGTACCGATTGTCATGTGCCCCACGAGCCAGGTCCTCTGGTGTTGGCCAAAATCAAGGCGTCCAAGGACATGTTCTACACCTACGTGATGCCGTCGATTGACACCAAGGAAAAGTTTGAAGCCAAGCGTGCACACATGGCGCAAAGTGTTTGGCGTTGGATGAAGTCCAACGACTCCCACACCTGCCGTTCTTGCCATCGCGCTGACAAGATGAGCCCAGATTTGCAGTCTGCAAAAGCTCAAGCGCGTCATGCAAAGGGTAAAGCTGAAGGTAAAACCTGTATTGAATGCCACTTTGGTATTGCGCATAGTGAGCCAGATGGTCCTGGACCAACTGAATTGTTCAGTACGACCGGTGCTAAGCCGGAATAGGGTTGTAGATAGACAGAATTACGCTGTCTAGAATGCAAAAGGCCGCTGGGAACCAGCGGCCTTTTTTTATGGTGATCGCTAACTGCTTGCTGCTTGTCTTTGTTTGTTCATTTGAGCAGGCCTTCGGCGCGCAATGCCTCCTGAACCGCGGGCCGCGCGGCAACCCGAGCCATGAAGGTGCTCAGGTTGGCTAAGCCAGAAATATCAATGCCGACATGTTTGCCCCAGCCTGCCACTACGAACAGGTAGGCATCTGCCACCGTGAAGGTGTCACCCGTCAGGTAGGTTTTGCCAGCCAGTTCGCCATCTACCCATTGCAGACGCGAATTCAGACGGGTTTTGGCGAGCGTTTTGGCTTCCTCTGGCATACCGGGTGTAAACAGAGGTGAAAACCCTTTGTGCAGTTCGGTGCCAATGGTGTTGAGCCATTCCTGGAGCTTGTACCGCTCCCAAGTGCCGTTAGCGGGTGCTAGTTGTTTGTCAGGAACCTGGTCGGCAATGTATTGCACGATGGCCGGACCTTCGTGCAGGGTTCGACCATCGTCGAGTACCAGAAACGGCACATAACCGAGTGGGTTAATGGTGTAGTAGTCGGTGCCGTCGGCCAGTTTGTGCGTTTTAGTCGGTGCAGCAATGGCTTCAAAGGCCAGCCCGGCTTCTTTCAAGACTATATGAGGCGACAGGGAGCATGCGCCAGCGGAGTAATACAACTTCATGAAAAATCCTTTGGATGTTGGAGCGTAAATATCAATGGGCGATGGCGATGCTACCTCGACCTGATCAACCCTGATAATTTCAGTGACAAGGGCACGATTGAGAGTAAATTGATTTATGACAAGATGGTTCAAATGGGCGACAGGGGCGGTACTGGGGTGCTTCGGGGCAGTGTTAGCTTTGTGGCTGGGCGTTCATGCGTGGCTGCTGACAGAACAGGCACAGCAAAAACTCACGCAAGAAGCCAGTCAGGCCCTTGGCGTGAGGGTCAGTGTTGCAAAGATTCGTTTACTTGTTTGGCCGCTGATGGTCGTGGAACTGAGCGATGCCGAGTTGCACACGGAACCGTCCCTCACTTTGCAATGGGTGCGCCTCAGTCCGTCCTGGGGAGCTATTCTGCGGGGTCGTCTGGCCTTGTCAAGTCTCCACGTGCAGGGGGTTGAGTTGTCGCAAACGGGGCTTCTCACTTTGCAGGGACTTCAAAAAAAGAAGCAAGATGCTTTGATAATACAAGGGGTTAAGCCTGAAAACATGCAGGCACCAGTTGAACTTCCTGGTGCGCTGACTTTCGAGCAAGTGACCTGGACTGCGGCCGGTGGGGGGCGCACGACCGTGCGAGGTCGTTTGGTTCTGAGCGACCAAGGTTGGGTTGACGATGGCGTGGTGGAAGTGCTCAGGGGCAGCTTCAGCGGAACACGTGCTCGATTGAAGCGACGTGGTGACCATTGGTCATTGGATGTGGTGGCGGGTGGTGGCACGGTTGCGGGCACCATGTCCTTGCGGCAAACCACCGATCCTGACCCTGCATGGGTATTGACGGGTAGCCTGGCCACCCGTGGTGTGGCCTTGACCCAACTGACGTTGTCACCCACTCTGAGTGGTCAGTTGGAAGCGGACACCTCCTTGTCGGCACAGGCAGCAAGCCTGGGTGCGTTGCCGGATGTGCTCAAAACCCAAAGCAAGTTCACGGTACGTCATGCTGTTTTACACGGTATGGACCTAGCGCGATCGGTCAGCACCATCGGCATGACAAGTGGCGGACAGACACTCCTGGATGTGCTGACGGGCCAGTTGAGCAGTGTGGGGCGTGTGTTGCAGTTCAACCAGTTGGTGGCCAGTTCAGGTGCCTTGAGTGCTACCGGCAATGTGCGGGTTGGCAAAGACACGGCTCTGAGTGGCCGGATTCACGTCGCTCTGGGTGCCGCCACGTTTGGCGACGCGGTGGGTGTACCGCTGGACATCAGCGGCACGATCGCAGAGCCCCGACTATCGCTCACGCGAAGTGCGCTGTTGGGTGCTGCAATTGGCACCGCCGTGATGCCCGGTGTGGGCACCGGCGCTGGTGCTTCTATAGGGGGGCGCGTGGACACGGTCTTCAAAAAACTCTTTGGACGATGAACCGTGTCTTTTGAGCCTTTGCGCATGGTGCTCATGGGGTTGTAAGCTTGGGCAGATTAACACCTGCCGTGTATCTTGCAGCTTGAGACTTGACTTGACTGAAAAGTTGAGGAGTCAAGAAGCCATCTTGCTGACATCGAAAAAGGATCAAGCGAGAGATAAATTTAGTAAACTAGCCTGCGGCCCTTGTGTAACAACCGTATGTAGCTACATATAATGTAGCGTTGTGCGCTTGCTGCTTCTGAGATGGATCATTTGTGAAGCACCCGTGGTACGGGGTTATGGCGCAGCCTGAAGGCATCGGGCATGCCAGAGCCCAGCAAGGGACGCAGGTACAGGCGAAAGGCATCGGTCACGTCGGTGCCATTGGCGGTGATGAATTCATCTTCCATGACGCGGGTTTTACCCGCCACCTCGTTGAGCGCCAGCAGTTCGTAGTCCACCGAATAGAAGCCGGTGCGCTTGATGGCCACCGAACCGTCTTGGCCGCCCCACATGGCGAATTGCACGGCTTTTTCACCCACCTCACGGGCCTCGCGCTGGTCGACATCGGAGACACAGCCGATAAAGCTGCGTTGCAGGTAGCCAAATGTGTCACCGCGAACACGCTTGATTTTCAACTTGGCCTTGATTTCTTCGCACAGCAGATCGGCCAACGCTCCGTTGCCAGAGAGCTGTACATTCCCATGGGCATCGTGCTCCATTTCCTTTGCCAGCAGTGCCGCAATGGGGGTGCCAGAGGCATCGTGAATGCCCTCGGACACCGCAATCACGCAGCGACCAAAACGCTCGTAGGTGGCTTTGACATCGGCCAGGAATTTTTCCAGTACAAAAGTGCGTTCCGGCAAGTAGATCAGGTGTGGGCCGTCGTCCGGGAATTTTTTGCCCAGTGCTGAAGCTGCAGTCAAAAAGCCCGCGTGGCGGCCCATCACCACACCGACATACACGCCAGGTAGGGCTGCGTTGTCCAGATTTGCACCTGCAAAGGCCTGCGCTACAAAGCGCGCAGCTGATGGAAATCCGGGCGTGTGGTCATTGCCGACCAGGTCGTTATCGATGGTTTTGGGGATGTGGATGCAGCGCAGGTCGTAGCTGGCTGCGCGTGCTTCCTGGCTGACGATGCGCACTGTGTCGCTGGAATCATTGCCGCCGATATAGAAAAAGTGACCGATCTGATGTGCTTGCAGTACCTTGAAAATTTCGCGGCAATAGGCCTCGTCGGGCTTGTCACGGGTGGACCCCAGCGCGCTGGACGGCGTGTTGGCCACTTGTTCCAGGTTATGGCTGGTTTCCTGGGTCAGGTCGACAAAGTCTTCGTCCACAATGCCTCGCACGCCATGGCGTGCACCGTAGATGTGACCAATTTGGCTAAAACGTCGTGCCTCAAGGGCCACGCCAACGAGCGACTGGTTGATGACAGCGGTGGGGCCGCCTCCTTGGGCGACAAGAATTTTTCCAGAGGCCATGGTGTGTTTGTCCTGAAAGTAGTGGATCAATGATGGACTGAATTGTGCCTCTGAAGGCGGCACTTTTTCGACGGACAAGTCCAATGCAGCAGCTTTTCATGTGCACCAGTAAAATCAGGTGCTGACTGCTCCCAGGTGGTGAGTATTTCCAGTCTGGCGATTTCGCCCCTTTACCCATCCTTCACCATGCTTTATCCACAACATTTCGACGTGATCGTCGTTGGTGGCGGCCATGCCGGCACCGAGGCCGCGCTGGCTGCGGCTCGCATGGGCTGTAAAACCCTGCTACTGAGCCACAACATTGAGACGCTGGGGCAGATGAGCTGCAACCCGTCGATTGGCGGTATTGGCAAGGGGCATTTGGTCAAAGAGGTGGATGCGTTGGGTGGCGCCATGGCCGCAGCAACCGACGAGGGGGGGGTGCAGTTTCGTATCCTGAAC
>CAIOAQ010000389.1 GCA_903856025.1 uncultured beta proteobacterium | reverse complement strand
GAATCGCAGTGAGCGTGATCAATAAAGTGCTGCGCGATCTGGATCAGCGGCAGACCGGTGTGGACAATGGTCAGGGGCGTCAAGGCGGGCCTGGTGCGCGATTGACACGAGGCACGGTGCCCTTGGCAACTTTGACGCCGCTCGCGCAACGGAGATCCCACCGCCTGTGGTGGGTTGCAGGCGCAGCGGCACTTTTGATGGTGGGTGGTGCGGTCATTTTTGGGTATTCGCCATCAGCCCGGCCGACCACCAAGCCAGTGGATCCGGTGGTAGTTACCCCGGCTGTGCCCGCGCCGGTGGCTTCTCCGCTGGTGACTCCTGCGCCAACGGTGCTGGCTTCTGCATCCGTACCCGTGGATTCCACGAAAACAGTGGCGCCCGAGCCAACCACAGCAATACCTGTGAAGCCAAGCCCATCTGCAGTGGCGGCGCACGCCACGGTGGCCAAGGCACTACCCACTCCCGTAGAGGCCGCCTCCAAGTCACAAAAAAAACCTGCACCGGTGTTGTCAGCTGTGAAGGCGCTGGACCGTTCGGCGACCACGCCAGAATCCGCAGGCGATGCCCAGTTTCTGCGCATGGACAGCACGCTGATGCGCGTGCCAGCATCTGCCAATTCGAACGCGCTGCAGGGCGTGGCACAGCGCTCCACCAACGAGACATTGGCGCAGGTTCAGTCGCTGTGGAGCAGCGGCTCCCACACTGCGGCCATAGAACTTTTACAGCAGGCGCTGACGCAGGTCGAGTCAAGCAGTGCGGTCGCCGCGCCCGTGACTGGTCAATCGGCACTGGCGCGGATTGCACGTGAACTTGCCCGCTTGAACCTGATCGAAGGGCAGGTTAGCCAAGCGCTGGCACTGTTGACCCGGTTGGAGCCACAGTTGTCACAGATTGCCGATTTGTGGGCCATGCGTGCGAACGCGGCTCAGCGATTGGGGCAACATGCTGAAGCTGTAAAAAGTTACAAGCAAGCCTTGATACTCAAATCCGACGAGCCCCGCTGGATGTCAGGGCAAGCCGTGTCCATGGCGGCGCAGGGGCAACTTGCGGCAGCGGGTGAGCTGGCTGAAAAAGCACGCGCGTTCGGCGCCTTGAGGCCAGAAGTCGCTACCTACTTAAGGCAATTGGGTGTCAGCGTGCGGATGGATTGACTTCTATACTATGAGACAAGTCATTTCAAAATAACCCGTTGGTCTTTAGATGCTCAAGCGAATCAGTGTTCAACAATTACAGCTAGGCATGCATCTCAAGGAGTTTTGTGGTTCTTGGATGGATCACCCTTTTTGGCGCACCGGCTTTGTGCTTAAAGACCCGAAAGACCTGGCCTTGGTCATGGCCAGCCCGATCAAGGAGGTCTGGATCGATTGCCGGCTCGGTTTGGATGTGCCTGCTGGAGAGGTCGTCCTCAGTGAGGCTGAAGAAGCAGCGCCCGAGGCTGTGGCAGCGGTTGCACCACCCGTTGCTGTAGTCAAACCACGTGAAACCAAGCCGGTTTCAGCTGCACAAGAGGTTGAACGCGCTGCCCGGATTTGTCTGCAGTCCAAGGCTGCGGTGGTGTCCATGTTTGAAGAAGTGCGCATGGGCAAAGCGGTGGATGTCGGTGGCGCGCGCGAATTGGTGGAGGAAATTTCGGACTCGATCGCACGCAATCCCGGTGCCTTGATCAGCATGGCCAGGCTCAAAACGGCTGACGATTACACCTACATGCATTCGGTTGCAGTCTGCGCCATGATGGTGGCACTTGCCAAGCAATTGGGACTGGACGAGGCGCAGACGCGTTCTTTGGGAATGGCAGGTTTGTTGCATGACTTGGGTAAAGTGGCGATGCCCATGGACGTGCTCAACAAGCCGGGCAAGCTGACGGATGCCGAGTTTGACATCATGAAAACCCACCCCACTGAGGGTTTCAAGATGCTCAAAGCCAGTCCGAACGTGGACCCCATTGCGCTTGATGTGGTGCTGCACCATCATGAAAAAATCGATGGATCCGGTTACCCGGAGCGTTTCAAGGGTGATCAAATCAGCCTCTATTCCAAGATGGGGGCGGTATGTGACGTGTACGATGCCATTACCTCCAACCGGCCCTACAAGTCAGGTTGGGATCCCGCCGAATCATTGCGCAAAATGGCGGAATGGAAGGGACATTTTGATCCCAAGGTGTTCCAGGCTTTTGTGAAAAGCATGGGCATCTATCCGGTGGGCTCCCTGGTACGACTGACATCCGGGCGGATAGGGGTGGTGACTGAACAAACGGTGAAGTCGTTGACGATGCCGATGGTCAAGGTGTTCTATTCCACCAAGTCTTCCATGCGTGTCACGCCTTACATGGTGGATTTGTCTCGCCCTGATGCCATTGAAAAAATTCACCAGCGCGAAGACCCAGACATGTGGAAATTCCCGGACCTCAATGAGCTGTGGTCCGGGCTGACGCTGAAGTGATCAACAGCCGCGTGTAACCGGCATTTCGACGGCTTGCGGCACAACGGCATACTTGCGCAATTCCATTTTGGCAATGGCGTTGCGGTGCACTTCGTCTGGGCCGTCCGCAAACCGCAGGGTGCGTGCGCTGGCGTAGTAGTAG
>CAIOAQ010000388.1 GCA_903856025.1 uncultured beta proteobacterium | reverse complement strand
GGTGAATCTTTAGATCCCGACCACTAGGCCTGACACGTCAACACTCTTTACGCCCTTGACTTTTTCAGAAATCATCTTCACCAGGTCAATGGCATCTTGGTTGGGCAACTTGCCTTTGAGTGACACCGCGCCACTCTTGGTTTTGACGCTCACTTTGAACGCCTTAGAAACGCTGTTTGCGAGGATTTCCGACTTCACTTTGGTGGTGATCCAGCTATCGGACACAACTCGTTCCGCGTTGCTGGCGGCCTTGGACGGTGCCATGCTCGCGTCATCAGACGCAGCTAGCGCCATGTTCGAGCCAAGAAGAATCGTCGAGACGAAAACTATGGATCCAAGGGAGACTGAGTGGCGCGAGATTTTTCTGAAATTTGGGTAGGAAATCATTGGTAACTTTCAAGTCTATGTTTACCCACGGTGAGAACCTGAAAGAGCACAACTCTGTCATGCACCATGTGCATTGCAGGGTGCAACAAATGGTGACGGGCTGTCCGTTCGGCAGCACACAAAGAATTTCCGCATTATTTTCTCGACAGTAGCCATGGCTTGGGTGCTGGGGTAGGTCACGCACAAGCTCTTCAGCGCATCGGAAATGTTTTTTGAGCGGCCTGTGCTCATTGCGGCGAGACAGTTTTCATAGGCTTCCTGATGCCTCGCACAGGAGCATTAATTCGCCAATTACCATCTTTTCATACGAAATATTACCGTGCAATTATTACGTCAAGTAGATAAAATACACGTATGCTTAGCCGGCTAGCCCAAAACACACTGAACGATTTACTCGCGCAATTTCCTGCTGTCGTGCTCTTGGGGCCGCGTCAGGCGGGTAAGACAACGCTGGCATTTGCGCAGAAGGCAGAGCATCCTGACACGCTGTATCTGGATTTGGAACTTCCATCAGTCCAACGTCAATTGGATGACCCTGAAGCTTTCTTTCTCGCACACCCCAATCAACTGATCATTCTGGACGAAGTCCAGCGCATGCCTGATCTGTTTTCTACCCTGCGCGGTGTGATTGACCAACGTCGTCGCCAAGGGGAGGCCTGCAGGCAATTCCTGCTGCTTGGATCGGCATCAGGCGTCTTGTTGAAACAGAGCAGCGAAAGCCTGGCAGGACGGGTGGCACAACTGGAACTCACGCCGTTTCAGGCAAGAGAGGTTTTGCGCGCAGAAGAACCAACCCAAGGCATGAATGCACTGTGGGTTCGAGGCGGTTTTCCGCTTTCATGGATGGCGGCCAATGATGCGCAAAGTCTCAGTTGGCGAGAGGCCTTCATCACCACCTATCTGGAAAAAGATATCCCCGCTCTGGGGCCACGGATCCCATCAACCACTTTGCGTCGCCTCTGGACCATGCTGGCCCACAACCAGGGAGAGTTGTTGGACCAGTCCAAATTAGCCAGTGCCTTGGCCATCAGCGGACAAACTGTAGGGCGCTATATTGACTTGTTGTGCGACCTCATGTTGGTGCGTCGCCTACCCGCATGGAGCGGCAATGTTGGCAAGCGCTTGATTCGCGCCCCCAAGGTCTATGTGCGTGATAGCGGGATTGTTCATGCATTGCTTGGCTTGCAAGACCTGGACTCTGTTCTGAGTCACCCGGTGGCCGGCAACAGTTGGGAAGGCTTTGTCATTGATCAGTTGATCAGTGCGGCGCCCCAGGCCGAGGCCAGTTTTTTCCGAACAAGCCATGGTGCAGAAGTCGATCTGGTGATTGAGTTCCGAAGTGGAGAAACCTGGGTGATAGAAATCAAGCGATCCTCGGCACCCACTGTTTCCAAAGGCTTCTACTTGGCCGCTGCCGATGTAGGTGCAAGTAAGAAAATATTGGTCGCGCCAGTGGGGATGTCATATCCGATGAAAGACGGCATTGAAGTGATGAACCCATTGATGGCGGCAGATTTGGTTGCGGCGCAAGCCAGCCAATTCAGCAATTGACGTCAATCGACTTCAAGTATTCGTCAGTCAAGGTATCTGGCAACATATCGTGTAGCAACTGACTCAGAAACTCTGCTGGAGTCCTTTGCTCTTACTAACATTCCATCCTCTCATCACGTGCTATCTTTTTGTTCTCTGCCTATCAGCCCATTCATGCCTTGTGCTGCTGGTGGGGTTGCCGAACGAGATCTGAAGGTAAGGTTGCTCACCGTTGTTGATCTAGTTAGGCATTGATCAAACAGCGAGGGGGCACTTTGAGTGCTGCTTGGCAGGCTGACCCAACTGACGACTCGGTTTTAGTCAATGCACCAATGAAGACTGGCACTCGAACATTTTTATTTCATTTCTAGCGAACCGTTTCACTGTCAACTCACCTCTTAGTTGCCGAGGACTGTCCTCAAACAACCACTCATCATCTAAGGAAACAACTATGTTTTACGTTAAAAATGTTCCCCAATGGGAGCGCGTGCTTCGTGTCGTCATGGGCCTGATGGCCTTGGTTTTTGCCGTCATGAATTGGGGAGTATCCGGGCTTGCCGTTGGCATGGGTGTCATGGGTGCGATGTTGGCCATGACCGGATTGGTCGGTTTTTGTCCCATGTGCTACATGGTGGGTCGCAAACTCAGCAAGGGGCACTGAACCATGGCCAGCGGGATTGACCGTACCAACCTGGTATTTGCCGCCCAGACGGGTGACCCCGCATCCATTGAGCGCCTCTTGGCCGCCTGTCAGGCCGATGCCCGTCGTTATGCTTACCGCCATTGCCAGGCCAGTGACATAGACGATGCTGTGCAGGAGTCGCTTTGGGTTGTCTCCCGAAAGGTTAAAGGGCTTGCCGCTGCTGCCGCGTTTTCTTCATGGCTTTTTACCGTCATCAAGCGCGAATGCCGCAAGCTCGAAAAGGTGATGTTCCGGCACGACCCGCTGGATGAGGATTTGGCAGAACATCAACTGGTG
>CAIOAQ010000387.1 GCA_903856025.1 uncultured beta proteobacterium | reverse complement strand
CTGCCTGCGGCTTTGCGCCTAGACACAAATGATTTGGAAATGGAATCAGGGGCAGGCCGGAGTGAACCGGTCGGTGGCCCACAGAGGTTTTGGATTTGTTCGGATAACGTCTTTTTTCAGGAGTCGTGTTTTGAAAGTCTTGAAGCTGTCAGCCCAGGGGTTGCCCCAATCGTGGATTTCGCTGGAACAGGCGGTGATCCATTACGCTGCCGAAGAGGTGCGCTGGGAAATGGGCCACCAAGTGGCCGTGTTCCATGGTGGTTTCAATGCCATCACCGGCCAGCAATCGATCATCACCGTGTCAAGCATCATTGGCACCAAGGGCGTGCCCAACATCAACCCGTTTGAGCTGCGCCCCGGTCTGACCAACAGCAAGCTGTTTGCGCGTGACCGCAACCTGTGCGCCTACTGCGGCAATCTGTTTGACGAAGGCGATTTGACCCGCGAACACATCATTCCGTTTGCCCAAAAGGGCATCGACACCTGGATGAATGTGGTCACCGCCTGCCGTGCCTGCAACCACCACAAAAGCCACCGCACGCCGGAGCAGGCGCACATGCCGTTGCTCTACGCGCCCTATGTGCCCAGCCTGTGGGAAGACTTTATTCTGCGCAACCGCCGTATTCTTGCCGATCAGATGGAATTTTTGATGGCCCATGTGCCCAAATCGTCGCGGCTGGTGACGTGAACGCGTGTTGGTGGTGGATCAACGTATCCAGATAATGATTTCAGGGAGAAAAAATAATGCATCGTGAACATCGGGCATCGCCCCTACTTGTGGCGTTGATGCTGGGGGGCGTGTGGGCACCTGGCGTGTCCTTCGCGGTGGCGCTTGAGGCTGTGGCAACGCAGGCTTCGGTCGCCAGTGCACCGGCTTTGATGCACGCCAAGCTGTGGCATCCAGGCATCGACACCACCGCCTACTTGGTCAGTGAAAAACTGGACGGGGTGCGGGCATTTTGGGACGGACAGACCCTGCGTTTTCGCAGTGGCTTACCAATCGCTGCTCCGGGCTGGTTCACCGCTGCGCTGCCCAAAACCGCGCTGGATGGCGAACTGTGGTTGGCCAGGGGGCAGTTTGATGCACTTTCGGGCATCGTGCGCCGTCAACAGCCGGTGGATGCCGATTGGCGCAAGGTGCATTACATGTTGTTTGACTTGCCGGGTGCATCGGGTTCTTTTTCAGAGCGGGTGCAGCGCATGTCCGCCCTCGTGGACGAGGTGAAGCAACCGTGGCTGCAATCGGTGGTGCAGCAGCGCGCCCGCAGTGCCGCTGAGTTGCAAGCTTTACTGAATCAGACGGTCAAAGACGATGGCGAGGGATTGGTGCTGCACCGTGCCAACGCGCTGTGGTCCCCAGGGCGCAGCGATGCCCTGCTGAAATTGAAACCTGTGCCCGATGAAGACGGGCGTGTGGTGGCGCATCTGGCGGGTAAAGGTCGCTACACGGGGCGACTTGGCGCACTGTTGATGGAAATGCCAGACGGCCAACGCTTTGCCTTGGGCACCGGGTTCACCGATGCGCAGCGGGCTGACCCACCCCCGGTGGGTGCGGTGGTGACCTACCGCTTCCGCAACCGCACGCTCAAAGGGCTGCCGCGGTTTGCCTCGTTTTTGCGGGTACGCTTGCCGGAGTAGTTTGCGTAAGGTATCAGTATGTATTTTGTACTCTACCCCTCGTACTAACTTGCTTTATGGCTATTTATTTTGTAGCGAAAAATGCCTCAAGAGAACCAGAAAAATGAACCGTCCATTGTCCTGCGCATGCACGACGTGGGCTTTGCGTATCCCCAACGCCCGCTGTTTGCGGATCTTTCGGCCAACCTGACGGGTGGGGTGATGCTGGTGCGCGGAGGCGACGGCCGTGGCAAGACCACGCTGCTGCGCCTGCTGGCCGGTGATCTGCCGTTGCAGAGTGGTCAACTGCAGGTCAAGGATTTGTGCGCTGCGACACAAAACCAGGCCTATCGCGAACAGGTTTATTGGATTGACCCGCGCAGTTTGGAGTTCGACCAGATCACTGCTATGCAGTTTTTTGACCAGTTGCGCTTGCGTTACCCCAGTTTTCCAGGCGCTGACGCACCCCAACTGCAGGCACTGATCACAGGTTTGTCGCTGGATGAGCACATCGACAAGCCGCTGTACATGCTGTCCACCGGCTCCAAGCGCAAGGTCTGGCTGGCTGGTGCATTGGCCGCCGGGGCCGCGGTGACGCTGCTGGATGACCCGTTTGCCGCATTGGACAAACCTTCGATTGGCTTTGTGCTGGCGCATTTACGCGCCGCCTCCAGTGACCTCACGCGGGTCTGCGTCGTTGCGGGCTACGAGGCTCCCGCTGACGTGCCGCTGGTGCAGGTGATCGATCTGGGGGACTGATCGGCCCTGCGGATGGTGTATCAGGCAAACACGCCTGCAGTCTCCGTCATGCGCGCCGACACCTCACCCAGGTGGTGCAAGGTGTCGCCAAAGTTGATTTCCAGTTGGGTGAGCTTTTTGAAGTAATGGCTGACGATGTATTCGTCCGTCACGCCAATGCCACCGTGTAATTGCACCGCCTGCTGACCCACAAAGCGCATGGATTGGCCCAGTTGCACCTTGGCGCGTGCCAGTGCGGCGCGGCGTTCTTCGGGCGGCGCGCCCAGCTTCAGACTTGCGTAATAACTCATGGAGCGGGCCAATTCCAGCGCCATCTTCATGTCGGCCATGCGGTGGCGCAGCGCCTGAAAGCTGCCAACTGCCACACCAAACTGTTTGCGGGTGTTGAGGTATTCTGCGGTGATCAGCAAGGTTTTGTCCATCACGCCAACGCCTTGTGCGCAGGCGGCGGCAATGCCCACATCTGCCGCCAACTCCAAGGCGGCCAGGCCGTTGCGGGTGAGGAGGGTGGCGGGTGCGTTTTCAAATGTCACATCGGCGGCACGGCTGTCGTCCTGAGTGCCATAACCCCGGCAACCGACCCCGGAGGCGGTGGGTTCCACCAGAAACAGCGCCAACTGGCCGTCCAGCAGGGCGCTCACCAGATAAGCGGCTGACTGGTCACCTGCAGGTACTATGTTTTTGGTAGCTGTAACCGCATATTTATCGGGGGATGAGATTGCTTTTGATGCACAGCGTTCCAGTTGGTAGCGTTGGCCGCGTTCCTGCTGTGCCAACACGACCAAGGCCTCACCTGAGGCGATGCGCGGCAACCACTGGGCTTGCACCTCGGCAGGCGCAAACTGCGTCAGTACCGCGCTGCTGATCAGGCATTGGATCAAAGGCTCCAGCACCAGACCTGCGCCCAGCTGCTCCATCACCACCATGGCTTCGATGGCACCCATGCCCATGCCGTCATGGGTGTCGGGCACGCACAAGCCGCACAGGCCCAGTTCAGCCAGTTCGCCATAGACCTCACGCGAGAAGCCGCCTGCGGCGACGATGCCTTTGCGGCGCTCAAAGGTATAGGCCTTTTCGACCCAGCGCTGTACTGCGTCACGCAACTGGTTTTGGTCGTCTGAAAAATCAAAATTCATATTTGTCACCTGCATTCATCTGGATAGAACCCCCTCTTGGAGGGGGCACGGGGGAGCGGTCTTGTCGCGCTTGGCGCGGGCTGTTCTACGGCATCAGCCGAGAACAACCTGCGCCACAATGTTGCGCTGCACCTCGTTAGAGCCGCCATAAATCGTGGTTTTGCGCAGGTTGAAGTAGCTGCTGGCCAGCGGCGCGCAGTGCAGCGCATCGCCCGGAAAACCATGCACATGGCCGTCGATCTGGTCGCCTTGCCAGCCTGCGTCCATGGCTTCCTGAATCAAGGGCAGCGCAAACGGGCCGGCGGCCAGCATCATCAGTTCGGCATAACGTTGCTGGATTTCGCTGCCGCGGATTTTGAGTAGTCCGGCAATGTCCAGCGAGTTTTTTCCGGATTTCTCGGCAGACAACACCCGCAGCACCAACATTTCCAGCGCAATCACGTCCACTTCCAACAGGGCGATTTGATCCCGAAAGCGCGGGTCGTCCCAGACGCCTTCGAGCTTGGCAATGCGTTTGAGGCGTTCCAGTTCCCGCTTGGAGCGGTTGACATCGGCGATGTTGGTGCGCTCGTGGCTGAGCAGGTGCTTGGCGTAGGTCCAGCCCTTGTTTTCTTCACCAATCAGGTTGTTCTCCGGGACTTTGACGTTGTCAAAAAACACCTCGTTGACTTCGCATTCGCCTTCGATCATGCGTATCGGGCGGACCGTCACGCCGGGAGAAGTCATGTCGATCAGCAAAAAACTGATACCGGTTTGCGGCTTGCCCTCGGTGCTGGTGCGCACTAGGCAAAAAATCCATTCGCCGTATTGGCCCAGCGTGGTCCAGGTTTTTTGGCCGTTGACCAGGTAGTGGTCGCCTTGCAATTCGGCGCGGCATTTGACGCTGGCCAGGTCGGAACCTGCGCCTGGTTCGCTGTAGCCCTGGCTCCACCACACCTCGCCGCTGGCAATGCCGGGCAAAAAGCGTTGGTGTTGTTCCGGTGTACCAAAGGCCATGATGACCGGGGCTACCATGATCGGACCAAAGGGCACGATACGCGGCGCACCGGCCAGTGCACATTCTTCTTCAAACAGGTGCTTTTGAATGGCGTTCCAGCCCGGCCCGCCAAATTGTTTGGGCCAGCCAAAACCTAGCCAACCCTTCTTGCCCAATAGCTTGGCCCAGCGCTGTTGGTCGTCTTTGCTCAGGCGCAGCGCGTGGTGAACTTTGTGGGCAATGTCATCGGGCAGGTTGGCACGCACCCAGGTGCGCACTTCCTGGCGAAACTGTTCTTCTTCAGGGGTAAAGGTCAAATCCATGTTGTCTCCGTTATAGGCACGAACGCACGCTTAATTTTGCAGCGTTTTTAGCACGGTCGTGCGTTTATACCTGTCCTGGTGGTGACACGGATCGTCACAGTTATTGTGGTCGTGTGAACTCTGTATTCTTACGCAGCACCGCGTGTGAGAAGGACCGGGCCAGAGCTGACACACCGGGGACGGTCAGACAGCTGTTAATTTTCGCCACTGTGGCAGGTGGGCGGGAGCTGTGATGGCTTCAGGCCGTCACCGTTGGTACAGTCCCAGACGATGCTGTTTTCGGCGTTCATATTCGGTGTGAAGACAAGGTCTCCTTCATCGGTGCTGACGGTGAGTACCATCTTGTCGGGGTCAAGCGACAACTTGGTGCCATCGGCCAGCTGTGAACGGATGCCAAGCGTGTCCAACGATTCAGGAACTTTCTGGTTGGACTGGTAGTAGTGGCCCAGCGCGTCACGCACGCTCTGCGAGCCGATGATGGCGGCACTGACCTTGGCCTTGACCGTGTAGTCTTTGTAGGCCGGAATGGCCACGGCAGCCAACATGCCGACGATATAAACCAACATCAGCATGCCGAAGCCTGCTCCCAAACGCCCGGCATAGGGAACGAATGCCGCCAGCAGATAGGCGAAGCGATTGCGCTGTGGCATGGGTGCGTCGGTGTTCATCACGCGTGCGGCGCGCTTGGTTAGCCAGGGATAACCCGCAGTCAATTCGTGGAATGACATCCAGAAGCCAGACGAGTGGTGGGTCTGGCCGACATAGCTTGATACGTTGAGTTGTTTCCAGCGTTCTGCACCGGCAGACAGAGCGGCCAGCGCTTGTGCAGCACCTTCTTTCGAGTCGCTGCAAGCCAAGCCGTGGCGGTCGCAGGTGCTTTCGCGAGCGCGGGAATAGGCGGCGCCAAGCAGTGGCAACCACAGCACGGGCCAGCGCAATAGATGGCCGCTCAGATGCTTCATGCGCAAGTGTCCGAGCTCGTGGCCGATGTAGAAGCGCACGCCGTCGACATGTGGGTCCATGGCATCGACCACGCTCGACATCAGCACGACATACTGAGTACCGAGGAATTTGGTGGCAAACGCATTGAGTCCACCATTGCCATTCAGGATGTAGGCCTGCGGGCGAGTCTTGATCTGCAGCAGATCACAACAGGTGGTGAACTGGGTGTACAGGTCCGGGAACTGTGCTTCTGACAACTCGACACCATTGCCTTTGATGTGGGCGATCAGGGTGGACTGAACGAACAGGTACACCACGAAGCCGAGCGCCAGTCCGATCAGTGCGCCCCCGAAGGTGCCGACGATAAGGCCTAACCAGACCAGAAGACCGAGCACCAAAGTGATCTTGCCGAGGGTACGTTCACGCGGATACACCAGTTCATTCATGGTTTGGATTCCAAATTTTAGGCTCCGACATCACTTGGCTACAAGTTGGTCTGCGCCGCAACGGACGTTGTCATCAGCTTTCCTTGAAGAGGGAAATCCTGGCGATCGTAACCGTTGGAATGGACCTCGCCAAGTACGTTTCTGGGCAGGAGCAATAAGCGTCCGACCCTGCTCGATACCTTCCGGCTAAATCAGCGGACGATTTGACGGACCACCAACGCCGCCAGGCCCGTACATATCGGCAGCGTGCTTGAGCGCCACCTCATCGTGCAAATACAGACACCCATTCTCGATGCGATGCAGGCCGCGCCGCTCGAGCTTGCGCAAGGTCTTGTTGGTATGAACCAGAGACAGGCCCAGCGCGTCAGCGATTTCCTGCTGGGTCAGTGGAAATGCAACGCCGTCTGCTACTGGCGCCGTCTGACGGGCCGCCGCCTGATGAAAGAGCTGTACCAACAGCGCGGCAATGCGCTCCTCAGCGGTTCGTCTGCCAACGGACAGCAGCTTTTCATCGACGAGTGACTCTTCGCTTGCTGTCAGCCAGGTGATATTGAACCCCAAGGTGGGCGACTGCCGATGCAGTTCCCACAAGGCCGCACGCTGAAAAACGCAGAGCACGGTATCGGTCAGCGCCATGACCCCGTGCGCTGCCACATCGGCCATCTTCTGCTGCACGCCGATGAAATCTCCGGGTAACAGAAAATTCAAAATTTGGCGGCGCCCGTCGCTCAGGGTCTTGAAGCGAAAAGCCCAGCCCTCCAGCAGCGTGAACAGAGACGCGTCTGTCTGTCCCTCCTGAATCACCAGTGCGCCCGCGTTGAAACGGATTTCGCGCTGCTTGAATGACTGCACCAGGGCAATCTCCTGCGCACTGTTCGACATAAACAGCGGGAGCCGCCGCAGCGGGCAATCAACACAATGAACTTCAGCCATGCAATTTTCTCCGGATTCACAGGAATCTATTTCCATCCACTATGTCTTTCGACACAGGAAATGCGCCTCGACGCGCGTATGCTCAACCAAGCGGCCAGCGCGCTCTGAATGAAATCTATCCATTTCGTGATTCTTGTTCTGTTGGCAGGGACACAGATGGAAAAATGTTTCCGCTTGTCAAGTCCGGCCAGTCCAATCTATTGATGACCTGGATGTGTTGAACAACCCCTCATCGACCTTGGACCTTGAAGTCAAACCTATGCCTTTGATTGACGCCAGTACCCTCGATGCCGATGTGTCGCAGCGCGTTCACTTTGCGATGAACGCTATCGCAGATGCCATTTATCTGGTTGACCGCTCGACGATGCGCATCATTTACGTCAACGACGTTGGCTGCCGGATGCACCACAAAACACGCCCGCAGTTGCTGGCGCTCGAGCCGTGGACGCTGTTCACTACTTCATGCGGTGAGCTGGAACAAGCCTACGACGCGTTGATCAACAGCGATCTGGAGGCCAAGCCGCTGGAACTGTTGCTTCAGCGCGATGATGGATCGGAAATCTGGGTTGAATTGCGCCGCCATGCGCAGTGCACCGATGATCAATGGACGATTGTCACGCTGGTACGCGACATCACCGAGCGCAGGCGAGTCGAGGCGGCCCTGCATGCCAGTGAAGTCAGTTTCCGCAACGTTTTCCAGAAGGCCTATCTTGGAATGGCGATCGCCGATCTGCAAGGGACACTGCTGGACGCCAATGAAAGCCTGGCTCAAATGTTGGGGTATACGTCAGATGAGCTGATCGGCACCCACATCAGCCGCTTTACCCACGAAGACGATCTGGGTCAGGAGGTGGCCTACCTTGGCGAGCTTGCGTCCGGGCGACGGGACGACTATCGCATGCGCAAGCGCTATTACACCAAGTCGGGCATGTTGCTGTGGGTTGATCTCCTTGTCACAGTGGTCCGCGACCAGCATGGCAACGCGATCAACGCCGTCGGCTTGATCGTTGACATCACGGAGCAGTTGCGAGCCGAAACCGAATTGCGATTGGCAGCTGCGACCTTCCAGTCGCACGAAGGCATGATGGTCATCGATCCCCATGGCGTGATTCTCAAAGTCAACCAGGCATTCACCATCATCACGGGCTACACCGCCGAGGAGGCGGTTGGTCAGACACCCAAGATCCTCCAGTCTGGTCGCCACGACAAGAAGTTTTACCAGGAAATGTGGCGCACGATTCAGCGCACGGGAGAATGGCAAGGCGAAGTCTGGGACCGGCGCAAGGATGGACTGATACATCCAAAATGGCTCGCGATCTCGACGGTTGTGGGCGACGATGGTGTCGTCATGAATTACATCGCGACCCACTACGACATGACCGAGCGCAAAAAGTCCGAGTCAAGAATCAGCGAATTGGCGTTCTTCGACCAACTGACCGGCTTGCCCAACCGGACCCTGCTGCTGGACCGCCTGAAACAGGCCACAGGAGCGAGCAACCGCAGCGGCAGTTACGGTGCGCTGCTGTTCATCGATCTGGATAACTTCAAGACCATCAACGAGACGCTGGGCTATGAAGTGGGTGACTTGCTGCTGCAAGCGGTCGGAAAACGGCTGACCGCCTGTATGCGCGAGGGTGACACCGTGGCTCGGCTGGGCGGCGACGAATTCGTGGTGCTTCTGAAAATGATGGGGGTAACCGAACAGGAGGCTGCCACCGGCACGGAAATGGTTGCTGAAAAAATTCTTGCCGTGCTCGCCCAAATCTACCAGCTCGGTGAAGTCACGCACCAGGGCTCGGCCAGCATTGGCACCACCTTGTTCATAGGGTCGGAGTTGTCGAGTGAAAATCTGCTCAAGCAGGCCGAGCTTGCGATGTACCGGTCCAAGTCCATGGGTCGCAACTTGACCAGCTTTTTTGATCCGGCGATGGAGACCGCTGTTAAAGAGCGCACGGCGCTGGAGAGTGATCTGCGCCAGTCGCTGGAATCAAAGCGATTTGTTGTCTACTACCAGGCACAGGTGGCAGGCGTTGACCGTGTCACCGGGGCCGAAGTGCTGGTTCGCTGGAACCATCCCAGCCGCGGCATCGTATCGCCGGCCGAATTCATCCCGCTCGCCGAGGAAACCGGCTTGATCCTGCCACTGGGTCAATGGGTTCTGGAGGCTGCCTGCTCCCAATTGGCAGTTTGGGCAACGCGGCCAGAGCTGTCGCACCTGAGCCTTGCGGTGAACGTCAGCGCCCATCAGTTCCGACAAGCAGACTTTGTTGAACAGGTACTGGCGATACTGACGTGCACCGGCGCCAATCCGAAGCGGTTGAAGCTGGAATTAACAGAAAGTCTGCTGGTGCATGACGTGGAAGAGATCATTAAAAAGATGTTTGCACTCAAGGCCCGGGGCATCGGTTTTTCGCTGGACGACTTCGGCACCGGCTATTCTTCCCTGCAATACCTGAAGAGGTTGCCACTGGATCAGCTCAAGATTGATCGATCATTCGTGCGTGACGTGCTGATCGACCCCAACGACGCGGCCATCGCCAGAACGGTCGTGGCATTGGCCCAGGGCTTGAGCCTGGGCGTCATCGCCGAGGGCGTTGAAACAGCGGCACAACGGGATTTTTTGACCACCGCCGGTTGCCATGCCTATCAGGGCTACCTCTTTAGCCGACCGGTACCCGTCGAGGAATTTGAAGCACTTGTTTTGAGACCCTGTAAAAATACGGAAGGCCCCTGAAACAGACAGCAACGGAAGAAAAGGTTGAGCCGCTCCCACGAACGGCAGCAAGCTGCATGGCAGCCTGTCGCTGTACTTCCACATTGACACAGATCGTCAACCTGCAGCCTCACTCCTGTGCAGGCATCTCAACGCCCAGCTCGGCACACAGGCGCTGAACCGTAGCACGCAAGGCGGCCACCTCGGCTTCCAGCCTTTCGATGCGTTCACCGGTGCCGCCAGTGCTGCCATCTGAAGTTCGGCCATGGGCGAAGGAGGTCACATCCACCGGCCCGCACATCAGATGCGCCCATCGTTGTTCACGCGCGCCGGGGGCCTTGGCGAGCTTCACCACCAGCGCACCGCCTTTTTCTGCAGAGCGGTCTTGCAGTTCTTCCAGAAAGCCTTCGACCGAGGAAATATCGGCAAACTTGTACCAGCGTTCGGTGTTCAGCCGCAATTCAGCCGCTGTCTGCGGCCCGCGCAGCATCAAGACCCCGAGCAAGACGGCAGACTGCTCGGGCACACCCACGCCGCGCTGAAAGTTGTGCTCGTAACGTGCCACCCGGCCGCTGGTGTTGGTGCGTACCAGAGATTGGCTATGCAAACTGTCCAGAGCGCTGGCCACGTCGGCATCAGACAGTTCCATCACCGGGTCGCGGGTGGTTTTCTGGTTGCAACCCAGCACCAGGGAATTGAGCGAAAGCGGGTAGCTGTCAGGCACGGTGCGTGCCTTTTCCATCAGCGTGCCCACAACGCGCGCTTCGGCGGGGGTGAGGCAGATACCTGCCTTTGCGGTGGATTCGGGGGCCGGTGTGGGGGATGGGGTGGTGGTCAAAGTCATAATTCAGTCAAGTATGAAAAACATTGTTATTTTGATCTCAGGCGGCGGCTCCAATATGGCGGCCATCGTAAAAACTGCTCAGCGCGACGCCTGGGTGGACAAGTATGACGCATGTGTGGCCGGTGTCATCAGCAACAAGGCCAATGCGGCCGGTCTTGAAATTGCGCGCAGCCATGGCATTGCAACACAGGTGCTGGACCACAAAACCTTTGCCGACCGGGAAGCATTCGATGCGGCCCTGGCCGAACGCATTGAAGCGATGGGCGTACCCGGTCAACCGCTTCTCGTGGTGCTGGCTGGTTTCATGCGCATCCTGACCCCGGGGTTTGTGAACCGTTACGCGGGGCGCTTGGTGAACATCCACCCATCCCTGCTGCCTGCGTTTGCCGGGCTCCACACTCACCAGCGCGCGATCGACGCGGGCTGCAAGGTGGCTGGTGCCACGGTGCATTTGGTGACCCCGGAGCTGGACCATGGTCCGATTCTGGCGCAGGCCGTGGTGCCGGTGCTGCCGGGTGACACGGCGGATTCGCTTTCGGCGCGGGTGCTCACGCAAGAGCATTTGATTTACCCACAAGCGGTGCTTGATTTGATGCAAATAATGTAGCTATAAACACATATTTTACAAGGGCTACAGCCTTATTTGTTATGTACATCACTCGTGCCGAAGTGCCTCAATCGGGTCCAACCTCGCAGCGCG
>CAIOAQ010000386.1 GCA_903856025.1 uncultured beta proteobacterium | reverse complement strand
TGGAAAGCCACTCAAAATTCCCAAGCTTTCGGCTCTCGGCTATGAATTGATTGGCGGCAGACTGTTGCCTGGAGACAGGGGGCCGCGCGCACAGTTCATGTTTCAAAATGGCTCAGGCAGCCGCATTACGCTTTACTTGGGCGCGATCAACTCGCAGTCCGACTCGTCAGGCAAACAGGAAACGGGCTTTCGCTATGAGTCGGACATGCCTGTGCCGAGCTTTTACTGGACTGACCACGGTTTTGGTTACGCACTGGCTGGCTTGGTTGACCGCGCGCAACTCATGGCACTGGCCACGCTCGTTTACCAGCAGCTTGAAGTCGGCAAAGGTTAGCCAATTTTGATTTGATCTACTGAAGGAGCCATCATGGATGTCAAGCGACTTGACGGCCAATTGCTGAATTTTTGGGTGGCCAAATCAGCAGGTCTGAAACTATGTGAAGAAGATCCCCAACTTGGGCGCCACCATGACCCTGATGGGCCATTCTGGAATCCCCAATCCTATAACCCTGCCATCGACTGGAGTCATGCAGGCAACATCATTTCGTAGGAGTGGTATGTCATTGAGGACACGTTGATCGAATGGTTCGGGGCGCAATGGTCATTCATTCCTGCGGTTGCAAGGTATCCTTTGGTTTGGTTTTTGCGAGCTTATGTCGCCTCGCAGTTCGGCAATGAAGTCGAGGATATTCAGGAAGTGCCAATGCAACAGCCATCTTTCACGGATACCAAGGCCTGAAAAGCCTCGATAAGCGCGCCCAAATGTGTGTACTTTTCAACGCCTGCTTTCCACGGAGTCGATGGTCGTTCGGGACACCGGTATAGCGCAACACATGGGCCAGACTGGCCACAGATCGCAATCAGTGCACAAGGGTGAAATTGAAGATCTTGGACAAATGGGCAATGGTGACTTGAAGACGGGTGAATCGGATGCAAAAAGTGCATCAGTCAGCGCGCTGCAATATGCAGCACCGTCTGTCCCTTTAAACCGCCACCATTCATGACGCTCCGCGCCCGCACAAACGACTCAATTGCACTTGCAAGTACGACTGCTTTAAACACCTAAAGACATTCGAGTTTCGAATCCGGATGTCCGTAAGCAGTTACTGATTTGCGGTCAGGTCCGTTGCAGAAACGCTTCGAACTCTTCCAGCGGCATGGGTCGGTTGAAGAGATACCCCTGGTAGGCACGGCAACCCAGGTTCGCAAGTACAGTCCGCTGTGCTTCGGTTTCCACGCCCTCGGCAATCACCGCCAATCCTAGCGTCTTGGCCAAGGCAATCACCATCTGAGCAATGGCCGCATCGTTGGCGTCCACCAGAATGTCTCTGACAAAACTGCGATCAATCTTGAGCTGATCCAAAGGCAAAAGCTTGAGGTATGAAAGCGATGAGAAGCCGGTGCCAAAGTCGTCAAGAGAAAAGCCAATTCCCTTGGCTTTTAGCAAGGTCATCTTGCCAATGATGTCTTGAATGTTAGTAACTAAAATACTCTCAGTTAGCTCAAGCTTCAGTCGGTGCGGGTTCGCGCCGGTTTGCTTGAGAATCTCCAGCACCTGGGCTACCCAATCGGTTTGGAGAAGCTGGCGGGCGCTGACATTCACCGCTATTGTCAGTTCAGCCATCTCCGGTATTTTGGCCCACTGTGCTAACTGGCCACAGGCTGTCTCCAACACCCAGCGACCCAAGGGAAGAATCAACCCGGTCTCTTCTGCCAGAGGAATGAATTCGGCTGGCGACACCATGCCTTGTTGCGGATGATTCCATCGCACCAGAGCTTCAACGCCGGTGACCCGTCGGTCGTCGGTGACTTGGGCCTGGTAGTGCAACACGAACTGATGCTCCTCAATGGCCGCGCGCAAGTTAACCTGAAGCAAGGCGCGAGCAGTTACAACGGCTTGCATGTGTGGCTCGAAGAAACGCAAGGTATTGCGTCCTGCGGCTTTGGATTGGTACATGGCCAGGTCGGCTTGCTGCAATGCCAGATTCAAATCCTGTTTGGGGTCCGCACCCACCAGTGCGACGCCGATGCTTGCGGTGCTGCGATGTTCCAAGCCGCCGAGCTGGTAGCTCTGACCCAGCGAGATGCGTATCTTCTCGCCCACTTCGACCGCTTGTGTGGCTGCTGTCTCTGCAATGGTACTCAGGCCTTGCAGCAGCACCACAAATTCGTCACCACCCAGACGCGCAACCGTATCGCCTTCGCGCAGACATGCCTCCAGTCGTTTGGCCACCTGTACCAGCAGCAAGTCTCCGCTGGCGTGACCTACAGTGTCATTGAGATTTTTGAATTCATCCAGATCGATGAACAGCAGGGCTGACTGGTTCTGGCGACGCGCACTGGTGGTAACCGCTTGTTGCAAGCGGTCAAGCAGGAGACGTCGATTGGGCAGGCCGGTCAGGTGGTCATAAAAAGCGAGTTGACGAATCTGTTCTTCGGACGCATTGCGAGCTGTGATGTCTCGTGAGATGCCCAATACACCTGAAATTTCCCCTGTGCTGTCGCGTATTGGGGTCTTTGTTGTCTCCAATAAAGCCCGATGACCGTCGTCTGCAAAAGTGATCCATTCTTCATTCATGCCTGGTTGATCCGACTCCATGACTTTTTGATCGTGGAAGCGAAAGGAATCAGCCAATGGCTTGTCCACAAAATCGTAGTCAGTCTTGCCGACAATGGCCGCTTCTTTGGCACCAAAAAAACGCTCAAACGTAGGATTGCAAAAACGGTATACCCCTTGGACATCCTTCATCCAGACCAAATCCGGAATGGCAGTTAATAGACTATGCAAACGAGTGCGTTCGGCGTTCAGATCAGCGGTTCGCTGCGCCACCTTGCGGCGCAGTGAGGCCCCCCACAGCAGCAAGGCTGTACCTACCAACAACGTTGCCGTAGCAAAATACTCGATGTATCGAATGTTGGTACTGCTGAACAGGCGAGTTCCCATCCACTTATCTCGCATGGCCTGATCTTCACTGGCTGAAATAGTTGCAAAGCCGCGATTCAACAGCGCCATGGTCAATGCATCTCCCTTGTGAACGGCGCGATGAAGTTCCCCCCCGTTCACTCGAAAGGCCTTGTTAAACGCATCCTCGGCCTGGTCTTTGTAAAGCAGGTAGTTGGCTGGTGGTTCGTCGAGGCAAAAGATCCGAACCCTGCCAGCAATCGCCGCTTGTACCAAGGCCTGGTAGCTGGCGTAGAGTTGCAGTGTCGTAATCCCTGCATTTTTCAAATTGTCAATGCACGCGTCCCCCGCCTTGACACCTACCAAAAAACCGCTCAGATGTTTCAGATCGCTGAGGCCTCCAATGCCTTTGTTTGCATAAATGGAGACGGGAATGGTGGCGTAGGAAGCAGTGAAATCCAGTGTCTTTTGACGCTCTGGTGTTTGAAAAATGGTGTCAATCACGTCCGCCTGACCAGACTGCATGCGCGCCTGTGCCTTGTCCCAGTCACTGGCCTGCAAATCTACGCTAACGCCTGTCCTTTCCTCCCATAGTTTCCAATAATCTACAAGGTAACCAGTCAGTTCACCGCTGGGGTCACGAAACACATAGGGCGGGTAATTGTCATCCAGCACCACCACAATTCGGCCAGCTGTGCCAGAAGCTGGCCCTGTCGCCCACGCGATTGAGGACAGACAAGCTACGAAGCACAAGGTCCAGACAAGCTTGAACCTGCGAAACAACCGGAACGTGAGCGTTGAGCGTTTGGCAGGCATGCGATTGCTTGAATTTATGGAATGGCTGGTTGGGAATGGTAATCCAATACACGGTACTTTCAATTCTGTGGGAATCGCCGCTAGTAATTGAGCGGAATATTTGACCAAGTACATTCCACAACATCCGAAAATACTCTCCATTTCATAGCGGCTTACCCTTGCTATACAGGGGCTAGATACCAATTTTTCTTAGAAGGCAAGCCGCCGGTCAGCCGCTCCCAAACGCAGCCTCGATAATCACGGCCCCATGTCCGTACCTTTGAGAATG
>CAIOAQ010000385.1 GCA_903856025.1 uncultured beta proteobacterium | reverse complement strand
GTCGCCGTACAGGCAGGCACCGACGAGTTTGTCGTCCTTGAGCACCAGCTTTTTGTAAACCCCGCCCTTGGGATCGCTCATGATGATTTCTTCTGTGCCTTCGCCGCCGGCAAAGTTGCCCGCGCTGAACAGGTCGATACCCGTGACCTTGAGTTTGGTCGAGGTCAGCGAGCCGACATAACGCCCGATGCCAAACTGCGCCAGATGATTCGCCGCCACTTTGGCTTGCTCGAACAGTGGTGCGACCAGCCCGTAGGCGGTGCCGCGGTGGGCTGCGCATTCGCCCACGCTGTAAATGCGTGCATCGGTGGTGGTTTGCAGCGTGTCGTTGACCACAATGCCTTTGTCGCAGTGCAGGCGCATGCTTTGGGCCAGCTCGGTGTTGGGGCGAATGCCCACGGCCATCACCACCAGGTCGGCGGGCACCTCGGTGCCGTCCTTGAATTTGATGGCCTTCACCCGTCCGTCAGCGCCTCCGACCATTTCCTGTGTCTGCGCACCCATCAAAAAGCGCAGACCGCGTTCTTCCAGCGACTTTTGCAGCAGCTTGCCTGCCACCTCGTCCAACTGGCGGTCCATCAATGTGGGCATGACGTGCACCACACTGACCTGCATGCCACGCAACATCAGGCCGTTGGCGGCTTCCAGCCCGAGCAGGCCGCCACCAATCACCACCGCGTGCCTGTATTGGGTTGCCGCCTCAATCATGGCGTTGGTGTCGGCAATGTCGCGGTAAGCAATCACGCCCTTCAGGTCTTTGCCCGGCAGCGGCAACATGAACGGGTTGGAGCCGGTGCACAGCAGCAGGCGGTCGTAACCGGTGCTGAGTTTTTCGCCGCATGCGCTTTCGGCGTGGACGAGGCGCTTGATGCGGTCTACCGAGGTGACGCGCCAGCCCGCGTGCAGCGTGATGTGGTTGTCGGTGTACCACTCAAACGGGTTCAGGATGATTTCGTCCAACGTCTGTTCACCGGCCAGCACCGGCGACAACAAGATGCGGTTGTAGTTGGGGTGTGGCTCAGCGCCGAACACCGTGATGTCGTACAGGTCGGGGGCAATCTTCAGCAGTTCTTCCAGCGTGCGGACGCCAGCCATGCCGTTGCCAACCATGACAAGTTTCAATTTGGTTTTGGGGGTGGTGCGCATGTCCATAAATTTCCTTAATTAGTTGAGGACCGAGCAAATTTCACTGCGAGTAAATCTTGGTCCGTCCCGCAAGGGCTCACGCTGCCTTTTCTACGTGGGCTTGGCGGGTGTAGAGGAAGTCGATCACTGCCTTGCGGTACTGTAAATACTGGGCGCTGTCGGCCAAGGCGACGCGGCTGCGTGGGCGTGGCAGATCCACATTCAGCACTTCACCAATGGTGGCCGATGGTCCGTTGGTCATCATGACGATCTTGTCAGAGAGCAGCACGGCTTCGTCCACGTCGTGGGTCACCATCACCACCGTGCTGTGGGTGCGGGCCACGATTTCCAGCAATTCGTCCTGCAGCTTGGCACGGGTCAATGCATCCAGCGCGCCAAATGGCTCGTCCATCAGCAAGACCTTGGGCTCCATGGCCAACGCCCGGGCGATGCCCACACGTTGTTTCATACCGCCCGAGATTTCGCCGGGGCGCTTTTGCGCCGCCGCTGTCAAACCCACCAAGGCCAAGGCCGCATCGGTGCGTGCTTTCAATTGGGCTTTGGTCTCTGACGCTGCGCCGGTGCTTTTGTTGGCCGCTCCGAAGACGCGTTCCACGCCCAAATAGACATTCTCAAAACAGGTGAGCCACGGCAGCAGTGAGTGGTTTTGAAACACCACGGCGCGGTCAGGACCTGGCCCGGCAATTTCACGGTTGTTGCACAACAAGTGGCCCTGTGTGGGAAGTGTCAAGCCAGCAATCAGGTTCAACAAGGTAGATTTGCCGCAGCCCGAGTGGCCAATCAATGCCACAAACTCGCCTTTGGCCACCGTCAAGTGAATGTCGTGCAGCGCACAAAACGGGCCTTTTTTTGTCTGGAATGTTTGCTCAACACCTGCAACGTCGATGAATTTGGTGGTTTGGTTGTCGTTCATGATTTGACTTCCTCGAAAGTGAAGGCGGTTGCCACCTTGATCAGGGCGTATTCAAGAATCAGCCCGACGATGCCAATCACGAAGATGGCAATGATGATGTTCTTGACGTTGAGGTTGTTCCATTCGTCCCAGACCCAAAAACCAATGCCCACGCCACCCGTCAGCATCTCGGCCGCGACGATCACCAGCCAGGCGGTGCCCACGGCCAGCCGTACACCGGTCAACATGTAGGGCAACACCGAAGGGAACAGGATCTTGGTGAAGATCTTCCATTCGCTCAAGTTCAGCACCCGCGCCACGTTCATGTAGTCTTGTGGGACGCGTTGCACACCGACCGCGGTGTTGATGATCATGGGCCAGATCGAGCAGATGAAGATGGTCCAAATCGCCGCCGGGTTGGCGCCTTTGAACACCAGCAGACCAATCGGTAGCCATGCCAACGGGGATACCGGGCGCAGCAGGCTGATCAGCGGGTTGAACATGCGGCTCAAAAACTCAAAGCGACCAATCGCAAAACCAGCCGGAATACCCACCGCAGCGGCCAGACCAAAGCCCACCGCCACGCGCTCCAGACTCATCAAAATGTTCCAGCCCACCCCCTGGTCGTTGGGGCCGTTGCGGTAGAACGGATGGCTGAAAATGACGACAGCCTGTTGGAAGGTGTCGCTCGGCGACGGAATGCTTCTGGCTGTGCTGATGCTGACCAGTGTCCACACGCCCACCAGCAGCGCCAGTCCCAACAGGGGCGGCAGCACCACCAGCCACAGGCCGCGCCAGTCGTACCCAGGCTTTGATACTTTCACGGCTTTAGCCCTCGTATAGTCTGTATTTGTAGCTGTTTGTTTTGTAGCAACAGATCGACTGTCGATCTGGACATCCCGGACCGAGTTGTCCAAAGGCGAATGAAAAACGGCGCTGACCATGGTGTTTTCCTTGAGGTTCGTGATCGTTGAGTCCACGGGACTTGGATGAATAGGATGGCTCCTACAAAGAAGCAGCTCAGGCTTTAACTTTGAAGCCGTCGGCGTACTTTTTGGGATCTTTACCGTCCCACACCACGCCGTCCATCAACTTGCTGGTGCGCATCACATCCTTTGGCACTGGTGTGTTGCTGGCGGTGGCGGCTTGTTTGTAGATGTCAATCTGGTTGATCTGCTTGGCCACCGCCAGGTACTCCGGGTGGTCTTTCAGCAAACCCCAACGCTTGTGCTGGGTCAGGAACCACATACCGTCCGACAGGTAGGGGAAGTTGACTGCACCGTCATTGAAAAACTTCATGTGGTTCGGGTCGTCCCAGGTCTTGCCCATGCCGTTCTGGTAGCGCCCCAGGATGCGCTGGTTGATGGCATCCACGCTGGTGTTCACATAGCTCTTGGAGGCAATGGTCTCGGCCATTTTGTTTTTGTTTTGCAAGCCCGAGTCAATCCACTTGCCCGCTTCCAGAATGGCGGCGGTCACCGCGCGGGCCGTGTTGGGGTACTTCTTGACGAAGTCAGCGGTGGTGCCCAGCACCTTTTCGGGGTGGTCTTTCCACACGTCCTGTGAGGTGGTGGCCGTCACACCGATGCCATCAATAATGGCACGGTGGTTCCAGGGCTCTCCCACGCTGAAGCCGTCCATGTTGCCGACACGCATGTTGGCTACCATCTGCGGTGGCGGCACGGTGATGACCTTGGCGTCCTTCATGGGGTTGATGCCGTTGGCCGCCATCCAGTAATACAGCCACATGGCGTGGGTGCCGGTAGGAAAGGTCTGGGCGAAGGTGTATTCGCGTTTCTCGGCAATCATCAGTTTGGCCAGACTAGGGCCGTCAACCGCGCCCTTGTCGGCCAGTTTCTTACTCAATGTGATGGCTTGACCGTTGTTGTTCAGGGTCATCAGCACCGCCATGTCTTTCTTGGCGCCGCCAATTCCCATATGTACGCCGTAGATCAGTCCGTAAAGCACATGAGCAAAGTCCAGTTCGCCTGTGGTGAGCTTGTCACGCACGCCGGCCCAACTGGCTTCTTTGGTCGGAACGATCTTGACGCCGTATTTTTTGTCCAAACCCAGTTCTGCGGCCATGACCACACTGGCGCAGTCGGTCAAGGGGATAAAGCCAATCTTGACCTCGGTCTTTTCAGGTGCATCGGAGCCCGCGGCATACACCGTGGCGCGCAGTGCCGGCGAGATACCAATGGCGCCCACAGCGGCGGTTTGCAACACCGCGCGGCGGCTCAGGCTGGATTTGAGTAGGTCGGTCATGGCAATTTCCTCTAAGTTGCTGAGGGACGCCTGGGCGGGTTCTGCCTGGGTCGGTCCCACAAAGTTTCAGAAAACAAAAAAGGCGTCCTCACATGGTTTTCAACGCGTGGCGCGTATCAAACCAGTGGGGACGCCTTTGTCCGGTTAGGAAGCACCTCAACCGCCGTTGGATGAAGTGACTTCACTGCCCCTTGCGGGACTTGTATCGGTATACGCAATGAGCGTGCCAGTAATTCAATAACAGTATTTGCTATTGAATATGTAGCTTGCTACCATTAATTTATAATGGGTAGAGCACACTTTACTACCTTCTATAGTGAATTCCGTCAAATTTGTGCGATGCACCAAATAGGGGTAAATGCAGCCCCAAAACAGGGAGTGCGGCTGTGGCCTACCCGAGCAGATCCGCCACGTCCAGCATGCGCTGTGCGACCTCGGCCACCCTTAAACCCTTGTCCATGGCGGTCTTTCGCATTTTTTTGAAGGCATCGTCTTCGGTGAGGTGCTGGCGCTGCATCAGCAGGCCTTTGGCACGGTCGATGACCTTGCGCTCCTTGAGCTCCGTGCTCAGCGCATCGCGTTCGCTTTGGGTCGACTCCAGGGCTTGCAACAGCGCCTGCTCGCGCTCGAACCGGGCCAACGCCACCTGCAGAATGGGTTGGATGCGCTGCGTCGCCAGTCCTGCCACGATGTAGGCCGACACGCCGGCGGCAACGGCTTCCTTGACATGGCCGGAGTCATCGTCGTTGGTGAACAGCACAATCGGGCGGCGTGCGTCGCGCGTGGCCATGACGACATGCTCCAAGGCGTCGCGGGCATCGCTTTCGGCATCCACAATGATCAGATCGGGTTGCAGTTGGGCCAAGCGTTCGGTTAGAAAAACATCGGCGGGCAGGCTGGCGACCAGGTTGTAGCCGTTTTCCAGCAAGCCAATACGCAAGCTGCGAGAACGATCGGCTTGTCGAGCCGCGTGTTCATCGTCGGGATCAACGAGGTCCAGATCGGGTGCGATGACAACAATTCTTAAACTTGGGGACATGCCGTTTCGGCACGCAAGATTTGCGCCAATCGGGCAGAAGCATTCAAAGCGACAACTTCACTGTGGTTTTCAAGTTTTCCATGACACGGCGAACATAGGCCTGTGTTTCAGGGTACATCGGTATCTTTCGCCC
>CAIOAQ010000384.1 GCA_903856025.1 uncultured beta proteobacterium | reverse complement strand
TCTGCTGCGATCAAAAGCCGGGGGGGCGCCTCCGGCGGCCCTGGCGGGGCCAATTCATTTTAAAAAATCCAAAGACAAACCCCAAGCCCTTAGACTTCCACTTTTAACCAGATCAACCAACACATTGAGCGTCACTCCATCAGCCTTGCTCCAGGCTCATTGCTGGATTGGAAAATACTGATGTCTCTGCGCCAAGTTCAATACTTGGTGATTAATATTCAAAACCAGGCAATAACTTCTTGGGCAGGATTCACACCAGCTAGTGAGATGATTTGAGCCGCGTAAGCCCGAATACTCTGCGCCTGCTTCCAGTTCTCCTCCTTCGCGATCAAAACCCCGTCACTGTTATTCAACCGGTCCCACGCGCTGAATGAGTTCGATCTTTTAGCCGTCAGGATCGGTAATGAATGCAATGATGGTGGAGCCACCTTTCACCAGTCCCGCCTCACGTGTCACATTTCCACCGGCAACTCTGATGGCGGCACAGGCCGCATATACATCGGGCACACCGAGCGCGCAGCATGGTATGAAGAAATTGCATGCGCTTGATTGTGACGAAATTTTCAGAATTGGTTCGTTGTCAGGAACCGAAGCAGCACCATTGTTTGACGCGCAATCACTTTTGCCACAAGGATTGGCTGATTTCAGTCTAGATAAAGCGGACAGAATGCCGCGCCCACCTGACTACGTGGCTGATCGTCAAATTGAAGTCTTGCTTGAACGCATCCGCGTGTTGCTTCAGACGTGCTCGGACAGATGCCGCCAGATTTCGAGTCATGCCGTCACACTTTCCAGATAAGGTCGCATGACATTGGCCACACGGTCAACCATTGCAAAATGCCAGATCTCGGCCATTGTGAATTTTCGTTGCGCCCATCCATCGCGCAGGGCTTCCATGGCAACGTCCAGCCCAATCTTGTTTCGGTATTTAAAGCAGTCGGTCACGGTCTTGGCCGCGTTAAATACGGGCACACTGATGCCATCGACCGGCATATGTTCAATACCATCGGTAAACGCAGCACCAGACATGCGAACAGGGCGAATTTTGGGTTGATCAATCCGTGGAATGGGTGCCCGATGTTCAATAGCTAGCCAGACCTCAAAGGGTGCCTGGGTTCCGATACCGTGCACGCGCAATGCCGAAAGCAGGCAAACCACCCCCTGCGGTACACGCAGCGCCACCTCCGCCAGTGATCGGTATTCGCTAATGGCTTGCCCTGGCAGTCCATAAACCCCTCGCGCAATTCTTTCTAGCTTTCCTGCGGCAACCAGTCGACTGAGCACCATAGTTGGCAGTTCCTGTTGCGCGAGATCCCGAGCACGCAGCAGCGGCCTTGCCCTGGCAAGTTCCAGGACCGCCTGCTCGTGTGTTGAATAGGACAGAAGGCTCATGACGCTAGTATGTTGCAATATATAGGCATTCGTCAACAATACACACATAATCGCAACATTAATGGGCGGCAAAGCCAGCAAGATGATGCCGCTAAGGACGGTTCATGAAACACGATTCCTTGTACCTTTGGTTCCTCGCAGAGCAGTACAAATACTGACGAGAAAATTCAGGCTTAATCTCGTGACTGCTGATTGGTAACAACGGGCCACAATTTCCAAAGCAATAGAGAGACAACACCAGCGGCCGCTACGTCGACCATCCAATCACTCACAGCTGCGGTGCGATAAGGGAAAAAGCTTTGCACACCTTCATCTAAGGCTCCCATCACCGCGATGGTCAGGGTTGCCTTGATCGCCCGGCGAGATCCGTTGCCACTGCTACCCAGGAACACAAGTAGGCCTAAAACGGCGTAAGCAACCGAATGAAGCACCAATCCAGAGGCCAAGTGACCAACATCTTCACGCGCGCCGGGAAG
>CAIOAQ010000383.1 GCA_903856025.1 uncultured beta proteobacterium | reverse complement strand
ATTTCGGACAGGGTGCGCTGGTTTTGGCAGATCCCAAGGCCGCAGAAAATCCATTTTTTCTGATGACCCCGGATTGGGCCTTGATTCCCCTTGTTGCCCTGGCAACCGCCGCGACGGTGATTGCGTCGCAAGCCTTGATTTCAGGCGCTTTTTCTGCCACCAAGCAAACCATCCAGTTGGGATTTTTGCCGCGACTGACCATTTTGCACACGTCTGTGCGCGATACCGGACAAATTTACATTCCTGCCGTGAACTGGTTTTTGCTGGCTGGGGTGGTCTTTGCGGTGGGCTTGTTCGGCTCATCCACGGCGCTGGCGGCGGCCTATGGCATTTCGGTCAGTCTGGTGATGGTCATCACCACCATGATGACCTATTTTGTCATCCGCTACCGCTGGCATTACCCGTTGCCGGTCGCGCTGGCGGCAACGAGCTTTTTTCTGGTGATTGACAGCCTGTTCTTTGCGTCCAACTCGGTCAAGATCGTGCAAGGGGGCTGGTTTCCGCTGGTCATGGCCGGTGGGCTGTACCTGGTCATGTCCACCTGGAAAGAGGGCCGGCAGCTGCTCAATCGCAAGCTCAAAATGGATGCCATTGACTTGCAGAGCTTTTTGGAGGCCGTGTTTGTCAGTCCGCCGACGCGCGTGGCGGGCACGGCGGTGTTTTTGACCGCTGCGGTGGGCACCGTGCCAAACGCCATGTTGCACAACCTGAAACACAACAAGGTGCTGCATGAAATCAACCTGTTCGTCACGGTGAACAACCATGAAGTGCCCTGGATCGGCATGGACAAGCGCTTGAGCATTGAATCGCTCGGGCACGATTGCTGGCAGGTGGTGGTGAACTATGGCTTCAAAAATGACCCGGATTTGCCCAAGGCGCTGACGCACATGAAAGGCCGTGGCTGTGACATCGATCCAATGACCACCAGCTATTTCCTCAGCCGCGACACCATCGTGCCCACCATTGACAGCGGCATGTCGCCGTGGCGTGAAAAGCTCTTTGCGCAAATGCACCTCAATGCCAGCGGTGCCGCTGACTTCCTGAATTTGCCCAGCAATTCGGTGGTGGAGTTGGGTTCGAAAATTGAAATCTAAACTTTTGTTGCATGACCATTCCTGACTTCACTTTCAAAAGCCGCATCCGCGCCGATGTGTTGGCCATGCACGCGTACGCGGTGCAGGATGCCCGTGGCATGGTCAAGCTTGATGCCATGGAAAATCCGCACAGCTTGCCGATCCGGTTGCAAGCCGAGTTGGGCGCGCGCCTGGGGGCGCTGGCACTTAACCGCTATCCCGCGGGTCGCATCAACGAGTTGCGCTTTGCGCTGGCCAGGTACGCCCGGTGCCCTGATGGCTTTGACCTGATGCTGGGCAACGGCTCAGACGAACTCATCAGCCTGCTGGCGCTGGCCTGTGCGGTGCCACCGTCGCAGGCCAACGGGGGTAAAAAAGCGGTGGTGCTGGCACCCGTGCCGGGTTTTGTGATGTACGCCATGAGTGCGCAGTTGCAGGGACTGGAGTTTGTCGGGGTGCCTCTTACTGCAGATTTTGAGTTGGACGAAGCGGGCATGTTGCAAGCGATTCGCCAGCACCGCCCGGCCATCACTTACCTGGCCTACCCCAACAACCCAACGGCCAATTTATGGGACGACGAAGTGATCGAGCGCGTCATCCTGGCCGCAGGTGCGCAGGGCGGGCTGGTGGTGATCGATGAGGCTTACCAGCCCTTTGCGGGCAAAAGCTACCTGGGTCGTCTGTCTGGTCACCGCCACGTGCTGTTGCTGCGCACGCTGAGCAAGTTCGGTCTGGCCGGTATCCGGCTCGGTTACCTGATGGGGCGTACCGACTTGATCGCTGAAGTGGACAAGGTTCGTCCCCCCTACAACATCAGTGTGCTGAATGCAGAAGCGGCGCTGTTTGCACTCGAGCATCAAGATGTTTTTGAAGCTAAAGCCCTTGATATTTGTGAGCAGCGCGCTCTTATTTTGGAAGCGCTTGCTAAACTACCGGGGGTGCAAGCCTATCCCAGTCAGGCCAACATGTTGCTGGTGCGTGTGCCGGATGCACAAAAGACCTTTGACGGCATGGCTGCGCGTGGTGTGTTGGTCAAGAACGTTTCTAAAATGCACCCACTGCTCGCACAGTGTCTGCGCCTGACGGTGGGCACAGCCGATGAAAACCGCCAGATGTTGGCCGCTTTGGAAGCCTCTTTATGACAAATTTTGCCTTGACCGAATTGCCTGACAGCCACGCCACGCGTGCACCGCGTACCGCCGAGGTGGTGCGCAACACCGCCGAGACCAACATCACCGTGCGTGTCAATCTGGACGGCACGGGCATCTCGCGCCTGCACACCGGCATTGGTTTTTTTGACCACATGCTGGACCAGATCGCCCGCCACGGCCTGATTGATCTGGACATTGATGCCGAGGGTGACCTGCACATCGACGGCCACCACACGGTCGAAGACGTGGGCATCACGCTGGGCCAAGCCGTCTACAAGGCCGTCGGCGACAAAAAAGGCATTCGCCGCTACGGTCACGCCTATGTGCCGCTGGACGAAGCCTTGAGCCGGGTCGTGGTTGATTTTTCCGGCCGGCCGGGTTTGGTGATGGATGTGCCCTTTAAAGCCAACATGATCGGCACCTTGGATGCCCAGTTGGTGCACGAATTCTTCCAGGGCTTTGCCAACCATGCGCTGGTCACGCTGCACATTGACAACCTGAAGGGCGAAAACGCCCACCACCAGGCCGAGTCTGTGTTCAAGGCGTTTGCGCGGGCTTTGCGGGCTGCGCTGGAACTGGATCCACGGGCATTGGGACAAATTCCATCGACCAAGGGTTCCCTGTAGTTTTTGTAGTTTTTATGAATAACTGGTCTCTAGCCCTCGTGAAGATTGCGTAAACAGCTATGAATATTAGAGCAAACAAGGGGGGCGGAAATACCGTGGCCGTGGTCGATTACGGCATGGGTAACCTGCGCTCGGTGACCAACGCCGTCATGGCCGCTGCACGTGGGTTGGACATTGAGGTCGTGTGGGCCCGCCACCCTGACGAGGTCATGGCCGCGCAGCGCGTGGTGTTGCCAGGGCAGGGTGCCATCCGTGATTGCATGCGTGAATTGCACGACTCCGGCATGTACCCCGCCGTGATCCATGCCCTGGCCAACAAGCCGGTGATGGGTGTGTGTGTGGGTATGCAAATGCTGCTGGACCACAGCCAGGAAGGCCATCCTGGCGACGCAGGGCAGGGCACGCCGTGCCTGGGTCAGATCCACGGTGAAGTCATCAAATTTGATTTGGCTGGCCAAACGCAAGCCGACGGCAGCCGCTTCAAAGTGCCGCAGATGGGCTGGAACCAGGTGTATCAAACCAGCCACGGCGTGACACCTCATCCGATGTGGGACGGGGTGCCGGACGGCAGTTATTTCTACTTTGTGCACAGTTTTTACGCCAAACCGTCGGATGCGCGCCACAGCGTGGGGGAAACCGATTACGGACAACGCTTTTCCAGTGCCATTGCGCGTGATAATATTTTTGCAACCCAATTCCACCCCGAAAAAAGTTCTGAACACGGCTTGAGCCTCTACCGCAACTTCCTCCACTGGAACCCCTGATTCAGCCCGATCGTTTGATGTGCACCGCCGCCGTCCTGTCTTATTCTTTTGTCATCCGCTTGGCGTCGGATCGACATTTTTCTGCACTTTGACGCCTTTTCTTCCCCGTTTATTTACACCCCTCCTGCGAGCATCATGCTTTTAATTCCTGCAATCGATCTTAAAGATGGCCATTGCGTTCGTCTGCAACAAGGCGACATGAAACTTTCCACCACCTTCAGTGAAGAGCCTGCTGTGATGGCACGTTCCTGGGTGGACAAAGGTGCGCGACGTGTGCACTTGGTGGATTTGAATGGTGCATTTGCCGGGCAGCCCAAAAACGAGGCCGCCATTCGCAAGATCCTGAAGAGCATTGGCAGCGAGGTCGACGTACAACTGGGTGGCGGCATCCGTGACCTGGACACCATCGAGCGTTACCTGGACGCGGGCCTGCGTTACGTCATCATTGGTACCGCCGCGGTGCGCAACCCCGGCTTCTTGCAGGATGCCTGCACCGCCTTCGGCGGGCACATCATCGTCGGGCTGGATGCCAAAGACGGCAAAGTGGCCACCGACGGCTGGAGCAAGCTCACCAAGCACGATGTGGTGGACCTGGGCAAGAAATTTGAAGACTTTGGCGTGGAATCCATCATCTACACCGACATTGGTCGCGACGGCATGCTGACCGGCATCAACGTGGAGGCCACCGTTCGTTTGGCCCAGGCCTTGACGATTCCGGTGATCGCCTCTGGTGGTCTGTCCAACATGGCCGACATTGAAGCCCTGTGCGCGGTTGAAAATGACGGCATTGAAGGCGTGATCTGTGGCCGTGCCATCTACAGCGGTGACCTGGACTTTGAAGCCGCCCAGGCGCGAGCGGATGAACTGAACGGCTGAGAGCAATGACCGACCGTGCCGCAGCGACTATTCGCAGGCAGCACATCTGACTCACTGTCAGCGGGTGCTGGTGCAACTTCAGACACCGGTGTAACTGTGGTGGGCACGAAGACAAAATCGTCTGTGCCGATGCGTGTCCTTTTATAGTCTTTGAAGCCAACACGGCAGAGATTCAATGCCGCGATGGCATCTGAACCCGCACGGGATGACCAGATGCTGCCGCGGATGTGAGAAGTTGTCTCTGCGCTCGCACATTGACAACCTGTTTCATAGTATCCGCGTGGGTAAACCCTTGTCATGGCAAACCTGACACATTCGTACAGTGGCCACTCTCAAGTTGATTTTGATCAGTCAAACCTGAACCTGCCGACATGACCGTAAGAAATTGGTCTCAATCGCTGGATAAATTGACTGTGCCTATTTATCATGGCAAACACCAAATGGATGCGGTAAATGAGCTTGGGTAAAAAAACCTTGAAAGGCAAACAATGAAAAGACGTCATGCAGGTGGCCTATTGGTAACCAGTCTTGCGATGTGGATGGCCAATGTCGCAAATCCTGTACAAGCGCAAGGTGTTGCCTATAACTTTTCTCCAGTAAATCAATTCGGTATTCAGCTCACGGCGGCTTATTGGAATCCAATTATTTCTTATGTTTCCGAGAAAAGTGGGGTCAAGCTCAACCTGAAAATTGGTCGCACGTCCGCTGATACGACCAGCTATGTTCTGGCCAAAGAGGTCGAGTTTGTGTTTAGCAACCATCTCTTCAGTCCAGAGCGGGAGAAACTTGGATGGAAGGTATTTGGGCGCAGGCAAACCCCCGCACTGCATGGGGAAATTGTGGTGCCGGAGGATTCTCCAATCATCGATCTCGCACAGCTCAACGCTAAGGAAGTCGTGTTCGCCGGACCCGAAGCATTCATTATTTACAAAGTCCCCTATGCCCACATGTTAAGCCTGAAAATCAACGCAAAACCAGTTTTTGCGGGTAATCAGGATGCCGCCTTTGCCCAGCTTTTCAGCGGCAAGGCGCTTGCAGCTGGTGCCAATTCACAATTGCGGGATGGCTATGCTCGGCGGGAAAACAAGAAGTTCCGCGTGTTGTGGAGTTCAGAGCCGTTTCAAGACCTGGCGTTGATGGCATCTGGGAAGGTGCCAGAAAAAGATGTCAATGCGGTGGCACAGGCCTTTTGGGAAATGCACAAAGACCCGGTCGGCAAGGACATACTTCAACGGGCTTCCAAAGAAGTTGGACTGTCCAGTGATGCGTTTTTCATTCCGGCGACAGCTGCTGACTACGCGTCGTACCGCCGATTCTTCCAGGCAGCACCTGTTTCTTTACATTAATCACACTTCATGAACTTTTTGTTCAAGTTCTTGCCCAGTTCATTGCTGGGCAGGGTTTTTTCCCTGTACTTGGTGTCGCTGGTCTTGTTTGTCGTGACAGGCTTAGGCTTGTTTTATCACTATCAGTTCTCCAGATATATTGAAGACGAGGCCTTGAGCGCAGAGATGATGATGAATGTCACTGCACAAAGCGTGGCCGACAGTGTCGTCATTGGCGACTATGACACCATCACCAAGACACTTGAGCGCGCCATTTCTCAGTCGCATTTTTCAGAGATGAATTTCATCGACACCAACGGAAACTCTCTGAAATCGGTGCGTGATTCAAAGCCAGCGTTGATGCCGCCTCATTGGCTAAGCGACATGGTGCGCAACCAGCTTTACGAAGTCAATCACAACATTGTGGTGGGCGGCAAGGACTACGGGGTTCTTCGGATTCGTTTTGCAGAGATGGAAATTGCGGGGGACCTGTGGCGATTGGCTTTGATGGCGATGGGCCTGGCGTTTGTGGCGCTGATTGGCGGTGTTGTGGTGATTTGGTTTCCATTGAAACGCTGGCTGGGCAATTTTGATCGTGTACGTGCCAACGAGCAGCGCGTACTGACGGGCGAAATGGATGTCGAAGACCTGTTGGATCAAGATGCACCAGCGGAGATTCGTCACACCTTTGAGATCATCAGTCGGGCCGCAAGCAACCTGCAGGCACAGCGCGAGGAAGCTGAAATCACACTCAACGCCATTACCGACGGTGTGATCTCTACAGATGAACACAAGTTTGTGATTTATTGCAACCAGGCCGCGCAGCAGATGTTGGGTTTGCCTGCCAACGACTTGGTGGGGCATGAAATTCCAGTCTACTTTTCTCAGATGTTCTCGCAAACCCGTTCCGCCGTGGAGTGGCAGGTACGCCAGATCAGCGTGGAGAGTTCAGGTGGTCGGCGTGTGATTCTTGACACCACTTTTTCTACGATTTACTCGGCGGCGCACCATGTCGCGGGTCACGTTCTTACTTTCAGGGATGTCACACGGCAGCACGCGCTAGACCAGCAACTGCGCGCAGAGTTGCAAATGCGCGAGCGGGCACTGGAGTCTTTGCGTCAGGTGTTGGACTCGATTCAGACCGCCTCAGAGACACCGTCTGTCGCATCTGGCACGGATGATCTGGCTGCGCTCACGTCGCGCATTGCAGCGCTGGTCAAAGATCGTGAGTTGAGCCGACGCGCTTTGGATAGTCAAAAATTTGCTCTGGATCAGCACGCCATCGTCAGTATCAGCAACCTTGCTGGTGATATTACTTATGCGAATGATCGGTTTTGCGATATCAGTGGCTACAGCCGTCCCGAGCTGTTGGGCGCGAACCACCGCATTGTCAAGTCAGGCGTGCACGATGCGTCATTTTTTGAGGTCATGTGGCAGACCATCAGCCAGGGGAAAGTCTGGCATGGGGAAATTTGCAACCGCAGCAAATTCGGAACGAACTACTGGGTCGATGTCACGATCGTGCCCATGTTGGGAGCCGATGGGTTACCTGAGCAATACATCGCTATCCGAACGGATATTTCAGCACGCAAACAGGCCGAGGCACAGCTGCAGGAACAATTGGGTTTTGTAGAGGTATTGCTGGAGGCAACTCCGACGGCCATTTACCTGAAAGACACGCAGGGACGGTATTTGCGTTTTAACAAGTCGTTTGAGGAATTGTTTGGCATTGAGCGATCGCAATGGGTGGGGCGTACCGTATTTGAACTGGTCCCCGGCGACGGGGCCTCAGTGATGGATGCTAAAGATCAAGAGCTGTATGCAAGCGGCCTGATGCAAACTTACGAAGCTCAATTTACCAATCGGAGCACGGGCGTCGTTCGCGAAGGTTTGTACCGAAAAGCCGTCTTGAGGGACAGCAGTGGTCAGGTCACTGGCCTGGTTGGCACCATTTTGGATGTCACCGACCGAAATCGACTGAGCCAGGATTTGCTGGTGGCCAAGGCCAAGGCCGAAGCCGCCAGTCAGGCCAAGAGCGATTTTTTGGCCAATATGAGCCACGAGATCAGGACACCGATGAACGGCGTGATTGGCATGACCGACCTGGTTCTGGATACTGATCTGGATGCAACACAACGCGAGTATCTGAATATTGTCAGAAGTTCAGCGGGTTCCCTGATGGTCATCCTCAACGATATTCTGGATTTTTCCAAAATTGAAGCGGGCAAGCTCAATATTGAGTCCGTTGAGTTCTCATTGGTTCAAACGGTGACAGAAACGCTTCATACCGTCAAGGCGCGGGCTGAAAAGAAAGGCCTGTACCTGAACTGTCAATTCGATACCGAGGCGCCAGAGTGGTTGCTGTCAGATCCCGGCAGAATTCGCCAAGTGTTGACCAATCTATGTGACAACGCCATCAAATTCACGGCTATCGGTGGAGTGACCGTGCATGTGGGCTGTAAGCCTCAGGGCGATGGAACCAGTGTTATTCACATTTCAGTGAGCGACACCGGCATCGGCATACCCAAGGATAAACAAGCTGGCGTATTTGAAGCTTTCAACCAAGCTGATACATCCACGACACGCCGTTTCGGCGGGACCGGTCTGGGATTGACCATTTGCATGCGTCTGGTAGCTTTAATGGGGGGCCGGATCTGGCTGGAAAGTGAGCCGGGGCAAGGAAGCGCATTCCATTTCACAGTCCTGGCTCATGAGCACACGCCAGTCGCTGAATCTATGGAACTTCAGGTGGCAGAAGCAAGCGTTGAGGCGACGGGAAAAGCACGTATTTTTCAAATTTTGCTTGTTGAGGATCATCCCGTGAATCAGCTGGTGGCCTGCACCTTGTTGAAAAAGTGGGGGTATCAGGTAGCAGTGGCAAACAACGGGCAAGAGGCCGTCGATCTCTGTGCCAGTCAACATTGGGATGCCATCCTGATGGATATGCTGATGCCCGTCATGGGCGGGTTGGAAGCCACCCGTTTGATACGCGCTGCGGAGAAAGATGGCCAACATACACCCATCATCGCCATGACTGCGAACGCGATGGAGGCAGATCGGCAAGCGTGCCTGGATGCAGGGATGGACGATCATCTGGCAAAGCCTTTTAACGCAGCAGTTTTTCGGAACACGCTTGAAGTGGCATTACGAACCTGATGTTTTCTACGGTAGGCTTATCGGGTTGGGAAATATGCCGGTTCACATGCTGATTCATTTGGTTTGAAAAATTGTGCGCCCGCATGGACTCGTCCGTTCAGCCCGCGAACGTCAGGTCGCACCGTATGGCAACATTCAACAAACCGCATTCATCAGACAAACCACCCCTCTACAATCCCACCATGCTCGCTAAACGCATCATCCCCTGCCTTGACGTGACCGGTGGCCGCGTCGTCAAAGGCGTCAACTTTGTCGAACTGCGCGATGCAGGCGACCCGGTTGAAATTGCCGCCCGTTACAACGAACAGGGCGCGGACGAACTCACGTTTCTGGACATCACCGCCACCAGCGATGGGCGCGATCTGATTTTGCACATCATCGAGGCCGTGGCTTCGCAGGTGTTCATTCCGCTGACCGTGGGGGGTGGGGTGCGCACGGTGGACGATGTGCGCCGTCTGCTCAATGCGGGTGCGGACAAGACCAGCTTCAATTCGGCAGCCATTGCCAACCCGCAGGTGATCCGGGATGCCTCTGCCAAGTACGGCGCGCAGGCGATTGTGGTGGCGATTGATGCCAAACGCCGCTCGTTGGAAGACGCGCAACGGCTGGATGCCCAAGGGCAAGCGGTGGGCGCGGGGTGGGACGTGTACAGCCACGGCGGGCGCAAAAACACCGGTCTGGATGCGGTGCGTTGGGCCACCCAAATGGCGGAATTCGGTGCCGGTGAAATTTTGCTTACCAGCATGGACCGTGACGGCACCAAAGCCGGGTTTGATCTGGCGTTGACCTGCGCGGTGAGCGATGCGGTGGGTGTTCCCGTGATCGCATCGGGGGGTGTCGGCAACCTGGACCACCTGGCAGACGGCATTCAACTGGGCCGAGCGGATGCGGTGCTGGCCGCCAGCATCTTTCACTACGGGGAATTCACCGTGGCCCAAGCCAAGGCGCGTATGGCTGAGCGTGGCATACCGATAAGAATTTAAGCTTTTTAGGTCTGTAGCCCACGTTAATCCTGCGCAAGCAGCTATAAATTTAGTAGTACATGCAAACTGTAACCACACCGCCTGCGGGCTGGATCAAACACATTCGCTGGGACTCCAAAGGCCTGGTGCCCGTGATCGCGCAGGAGCAGGGCAGCAATGACGTGCTGATGTTCGCCTGGATGAACCGCGAGGCCTTGCAAAAGACGGTGGAACTGGGGCGTGCGGTGTACTTCAGCCGCTCACGCGACAAGCTTTGGTACAAGGGTGAGGAGTCCGGCCATGTGCAACAGGTGCATGAGATTCGCATGGACTGCGACAGTGACGTGATTCTGCTTAAAGTGACCCAGTTGGGCCACGAGCCAGGCATTGCCTGCCACACCGGTCGCCACAGCTGTTTTTTCAGTGTCTTGAAAGACGGTGTGTGGCAAGCGGTTGATCCGGTTTTGAAAGACCCCGGGTCCATCTACAAATGAACAACCTTGTGGGGCAGCGTTTTGGTGCTGCTCCCAACCGACGAATACCATGAGCACTTCTCAAGACTCCCTGGCCGCTCTGGCCGCCGTGATTGAAAGCCGCAAGCAGGCCAATGGAGGCGACCCCGAGGCCAGTTACGTGGCGCGTTTGCTGCACAAGGGGCCGGATGCCTTCCTGAAAAAAATCGGCGAGGAAGCCACCGAGGTGGTGATGGCCGCCAAGGATGCCGACCATGGTGGCGACAAGAAAAAAATCGTCTGCGAAGTGGCTGACCTGTGGTTCCACAGCATGATTGCGCTTGCCCATTACGGATTAAGTCCGTCAGACGTGATTGCCGAGCTGCAACGCCGCGAAGGCACCAGCGGTCTGGAAGAAAAAGCCATGCGCAAGGTGAAAGAGCGCGAGGCGCAAGCGCCGGGAGATGCGTCGTGACGCAGGATTTCACAACCGGTCCTGGCACCGCTGGTGCCGCAACTTCGGATGAATTGCGTGAACTGGATATTCAAACCCTCAACGGCCTGAACGCCTGGGGCACCGTCAGCTACATCCTGCATTTGACGGTGGCGGTGGCGGCACTGGTTCCAGGCGCTCAAGCGGGCCCAGTGTTGTTGATCGTGGCCTTGATCATCGACCTGGTCAAGCGCGGCGATGCGGTAGGCACCTGGCATGCGTCGCACTTCAGGTGGCGCATTCGCACGGTGCTGACCGCAGGCTTTCTTTACCTGGTCACCGCCCCGCTGTGGTTGTTGTTTTTGTTCCCGGGTTGGTTGGCCTGGCTGGCGATTTCTGTCTGGTTTTTGTACCGCATCGTCGCGGGTCTGATACGTTTGAACAAGGGTTTGCCCATGGAGATTGCTGCATGATTGAGCATGTTGTACCCCACGATCCGGATTGCCTGTTTTGCAAGATCATTGCGGGCAAGATTCCGTCCAAAGTGGTCTATCAGGACGATGAGTTGTACGCCTTTCATGACATTCATCCCTGGGCCCCGGTGCATTTTTTGATCATTCCAAAGCTGCATATCCCCTCCATGGCGCTGCTGACCGACGACCATGCGGCGATGATGGGGCGCATGATGACCCTGATTCCCAAGCTTGCATTGCAAGAGGGCTGCAACCCATACCCCGAGGGCGGATTCCGCATGCTGGCCAACACCGGCGCAGAGGGTGCGCAAGAGGTTCACCACCTGCACGTGCATGTGATGGGCGGGCCACGCCCCTGGTTGCGAGGTTAATTCCTGCGTCATCGGCGTGCCGCTGGGTTGCGCCGCTTAAAATTCCATTTATTCGTTAGGAGATCCTCATGGGTTCATTTTCTATTTGGCATTGGTTGATTGTGTTGTTGATCGTCGTCATGGTGTTTGGCACCAAGAAACTTAAAAACGTGGGTACGGACTTGGGTGCGGCGGTCAAAGGCTTCAAGGATGGCATGAAAGACGGTGCCAGTTCCGAAGATAAACCTGCGGCCCCACCGCAAGTGGTCAATACAACCACGACTGACAAAACCACGATTGACGTGGAAGCCAAGCAAAAGTCCTGATGACAAACTGCGGCTTGGTGAACGGTTCTCATGATTGATCTCGGCATCTCCAAGCTGGCCATGATTGGTGCGGTGGCGCTGATCGTCATTGGCCCTGAAAAATTACCGCGGGTCGCACGCACGGTGGGCACACTTCTTGGCAAGGCACAACGCTACGTGGCGGATGTGAAGGCCGAAGTCAACCGTTCGATGGACCTCGACGAGCTCAAGAAAATGAAGGACACGGTCGAGAGCGCCGCCAGGGATGTGGGTCAATCCATCCAGACCCATGCGTCAGATTTTGAAAAGTCCTGGGCACAAGACGGCAGCGTGGCCTCAGAAGCCTCCACCGATTTGCACCTCCCGTTCCCAGATCCCGTGCCCGAATACCACCATCCCAAGAAAAACTGGCGCCTCAAGCAAGGTGCTACGCCCAACTGGTACAAGGCCCGTGCCGGTGTGCGCACCAAAGCCTTGTCAGGTGCGGCGCGGGTGGCACGTTTTCGGCCGACCAAATTCAATTGATGTCTGATTCCACCAAAAAAGAAGACGAATTGGCTGGCACCGAGCAGCCTTTTGTGACCCATCTGATGGAGCTGCGCGACCGACTAGTCAAGGCCGCCCTGGCGGTGATTGTGATGGCGGTGCTGCTGGGCATTTATCCTGGCCCAGCCGCGCTGTATGACTTCATGGCTGCGCCGCTGGTGGGTCACTTGCCCAAAGGGGCCACCATGATTGCCACTTCGGTGATCTCACCCTTCATGGTGCCACTCAAGGTGTTGATGATGTGCGCCCTGATGCTGGCCTTGCCGGTGGTGCTGTACCAGCTGTGGGCGTTTGTGGCCCCGGGCCTGTATTCGCACGAGAAAAAATTGGTGCTGCCACTGGTGATTTCCAGCACCGTGTTGTTCTTCATCGGGGTGGCGTTTTGCTACTTTTTTGTGTTTGGCAGGGTGTTCGCGTTTATTCAGAGCTTTGCACCCGCGAGCATCACCGCATCGCCTGATATTGAGGCCTATCTGGACTTTGTGCTGAACATGTTCCTGGCTTTCGGTATGGCGTTTGAGGTGCCGGTGGTGGTGGTGGTGCTGGCGCGCATGGGCATTTTCAGCATCGACAAACTCAAGGAATTTCGTGGCTACTTTGTGGTGCTGGCGTTCATCATTGCGGCCATCGTGACACCGCCGGACGTGGTGTCGCAACTTGCGCTGGCCATTCCGATGGTGGGCTTGTACGAAATTGGCATTTGGGCGGCACAAGTTTTCATCCGCCACACCAAAGCGCCAGAAAATTCCGAAGAATCCGCCTGATTACAAGTTAAATCAGTCTGTGGCCCTCGCAAATAAAGATCAATTAGCTATCTATTAGATAGCTTAAAGGGTCATTGTGGTTGCGGTTTTGGCTTGGGGCGCACACCCGGATTCACCATCAATTTGGCTTTGCCGCTGGCGCGTTGCACCGCAAAAGCGGCTTCGGTTCCGGGTTTGAGGGCTGCCACTTGCGAAAGCAGTTCGGCCACGTTGCGAATGTCTTTGTCACCCACCGCGGTGACCACGTCGCCCGGTTTCATGCCCGCCTTGGCGGCCGGGCCGTTTTGAAGCACGCCGGTGATGATCACGCCTTGCTGCGTGTCTACGCCAAAGGTTTGTGCCAATTCAGGGGTCAGCTCATTAGGCTCCACGCCGATCCAGCCCCGTGTCACCTGACCGTCTTTCACAATGCCTTCGAGTACCAGCTTGGCGGTGGACACCGGAATGGCAAAACCAATGCCCATGCTGCCACCTGAGCGTGAATAGATGGCCGTGTTGATGCCCTGCAGGTTGCCGTTGGTGTCCACCAGCGCACCGCCCGAGTTGCCGGGGTTGATGGCGGCATCGGTCTGAATGAAGTTTTCAAATGTATTGATGCCCAGCTGGTTGCGCCCCAAGGCGCTGACAATGCCGCTGGTCACCGTCTGGCCCACGCCAAATGGATTGCCGATGGCGAGTACCTGGTCACCCACTTGCAGGTTGTCGGAATTGCCCATCACAATCACAGGCAGCCGGTCGAGGTCAATTTTCAGCACCGCCAGATCGGCATCCGGATCGGTGCCGATGACTTTGGCGCGGGCATGGCGGCTGTCGTTGAGAAAGACTTCAATTTCGTCGGCGCTTTCCACCACGTGGTTGTTGGTCAGGATGTAGCCATTGGCGCTGACAATTACGCCGCTGCCCAGACCCATTTGGGGCTGGTCTTGCTGGTCACCAAAGAAGAACCTGAACCACGGGTCTGAACTGTGAGGATTTTGCCGGGCATTCTTGCTGGTGTTGATGCTGACCACCGCTTGTGAAGACTTTTGTGCGGCCAGCCGAAAACTGCCCGGTGGTACCGCGGTGGCGTTGGAGGCAGGTGCCTCCACGATCGCCACGCTGCCCGATGGAAAGCCGCGCAAGTTCAGCCAATTGGGTTTGAGCGTACCCACCACAAAGTAGGCTGCCAGTAGAACGGTGACCGATTGGGAAAACAACAACCAAAAACGTTTCATGGACAATGCCAAAAAATTGGCCCGGTAAGCTGGGGTAAAACAAATTCAACGACGATAAATTGTAGGTGTCTGAGCAAATTTCAATGCCCAAGTTCAACATCATTGTCCATACTGAAACAAGGGCTCCGCCCAAACCGGTTGTGGGGGCACCGTGCAACGGCTGTGGGGTGTGCTGCCTGATGGAGCCTTGTCCGCTGGGTGTTCTCTTGACGGGAAGACGAACGGGCGCCTGTGCGGCCTTGCGCTGGCAGGAGGAAATTCGGATGTACCGCTGTGGTGCCTTGTCCGAATCCAGCGCAGTGCTCCGTGCGCGTCTGCCGGCATGGGCACATGGACTGATTCCTTTGGGAAGTTGGCTGTTGCACCGTCTGGCAGGGCGTTGGATTGCCGCGGGTGCCGGGTGTGATTGCGACGCACAGGTGCGCCCGGGGTGCGAAAATCGGGAATCCAAGCCCGAAGTGAAGCCACTATGATGGTCGCCAATGCATCGAAGTTTTTTGGCAAACACCACTTATGACAACCAGAACTGAATTGCTGACGGCGTTCGATACGCTGCTTCAGCCTGAGCGGTTTCGTGACTACGGCCCCAATGGTCTGCAGGTAGAAGGGCGCACAGAGGTGCGCAAAATAGTCTCCGGCGTGACGGCCAGCCTGGCCTTGATTGAGGCGGCCATTGCCGCACAAGCCGACACGATTTTTGTCCATCATGGGCTGTTCTGGCGAGGTCAGGACGGGCGGGTGACCGGTTGGATGAAGCAGCGCCTGGCCTTGCTGCTGGCACACGACATCAACTTGTTCGCCTACCATTTGCCGCTGGATGCGCATGCCGAGTTGGGGAACAACGCGCAACTGGGACGCAAACTTGGGCTGACGGGTACTGCGAATTTTGGCGAGCAAAACCTGGGCTGGCTGGGAGCGCGCACGGACGGCACACCGTTTGCCAGTGCACAGATCTTGGCAGATCATGTTTCTTGTGAGTT
>CAIOAQ010000382.1 GCA_903856025.1 uncultured beta proteobacterium | reverse complement strand
GTGCTCAAGCCGCATGATGGCAACCATGGTCGCGGGGTGTCGCTGGACCTTTCGACCCAAAAAGACATCGAAGCGGCCTTTGCCCTGGCCCAGCGCAAGGGTGGCGGCAGCGTGATTGTGGAGCAATTCATTCCGGGCAATGAGCATCGCTTTTTAGTGATTGGCAGGCGAGTCGTTGCGGTCGCTCGTGGCGAAGCCGCTTGGGTCACCGGTGACGGGCAAGCCAACATCATTGACCTGGTTGAAAGCCAAATCAATTCCGATCCCCGGCGTGGGACCACTGAAGACGCGCCGTTGAACGCCTTGGCGCCTCAAAATGGGGCTGAAATTATTCTGGAGCTTGAGCGTCAGGGGTTCACGGCTTATTCGGTTCCACCCGCTGGGAAATCGGTGCTGATTCAGCGCAATGGCAATGTGGCTTTTGACATGACAGACGAGGTGCACCCCAGCGTGGCGTCCATGGTGTGCTTGGCTGCGCGCGTGGTGGGACTGGACATTGCGGGTGTGGACCTTGTGCTGGAAGATGCATCCAAACCCTTGAGCCAACAACGCGCTGCAGTGATCGAAGTCAACGCCAGTCCAGGTTTATTGGCGCATCTCAAACCCGCCAGTGGTAAGCCTCGCCAGATTGGCAAAGCCATCGTTGAACATTTGTTTGGTGCAGAGCCGGTCGCGCGTGTGGATGTGGTGGGCATCACGGGCCAAAGGGACACCACCAAGATCGCCCGGTTGCTGACCTGGATGATTCAGATGCAAGGCAGAGCGGTGGGCTTGGCGTGCCGCGAAGGCCTCTTTATTGGTAACCGTTGCGTAGATGCACGTGACAGCTCTGGTTGGGACGCGGGTCAAAATCTGTTGATCAACCGGGATCTGGATGCTGCAGTGTTTGAACATCATCCTGGATCCATTTTGAGCGAAGGCCTGGCCTACGATAAATGCGCGGTGGGTGTGGTGACCGATGTCAGCGGTTTCGAGCAGTTTTCCGAACACTATATTGACAGCCTGGACAAGCTTTACAACGTGGTTCGAACCCAAGTAGATGTGGTTTTACCCAACGGTTTTGCGGTTCTCAATGCGACTGATCCACAAGTGGTTGAAATGGCGCCCCTGTGCGACGGTACGGTCATTTTTTATGCCTTGAGTGCTGAGCTTCCCGCCCTGGTCGCACATCGTTCTGCGGGTAAACCGGTGATCTTCTTTGATCATGGTCAGCTTGTGTTGGTTCATGGTGATGCCCGCGTTGAGTGGATCGAGCTCGAAGCGCTTCTTGCAGATGACATCGAGTCGTGTGAATGGATACTTGCTGCGGTTGCCGCCGCATGGGCACTGGGCATGTCGCCATCATTGATTGGCGCGGGTCTTCGTACTTTTGAACAAAACAACCAGAACCATCGTTGATTTATGAAGCTATCGCGTATTCGTGCCTTGCGGGGCCCCAATCTCTGGACACATCACACTGCGATAGAAGTAGTGGTTACCTGTTCGCCCGAAAATTCCAGTATCGATGATGTAGTTGGGTTTGAGACACGCTTGAGAAGCCGGTTTCCAGCAATCAGCCGTTTTCGCGCGGTTGGGCAGAAGAACATAATTCCTTTGGCTGAAGTGTTGGGTCTGGCCGCGCTTGACCTGCAGGCGCAAGCGGGTTGTCCGGTCACTTTCATGCGTTGCACTGCCACGTTTGAGACGGGTGTCTACCAGGTGGTCGTGGAGTACAGCCAAGAGGTCGTAGGGCGACTGGCGCTGGACTTGGCGCAGCAGCTTTGCATGGCTGCATTGAACGAAAGTCCTTTTGACTACCAGCAGGCCCTGACTCAATTGCGTGAGCTTGATGAAGACGTGCGCCTTGGGCCAAGCACAGGCGCGATTGTGGATGCAGCGGTTGCACGCGGCATACCGTACCGGCGTCTGACCGAAGGCAGCATGGTGGCGTTTGGCTGGGGCAGCAAACAGCGGCGCATTCAAGCCGCCGAAACAGACACCACAGGCGCCATTGCCGAAGCCATTGCTCAGGACAAGCAGCTCACCAAAAAATTATTGGCTGCAGCGGGTGTGCCGGTGCCACGGGGACGCGAAGTGGACAGCGCAGAAGATGCCTGGGCCGCCGCGCAGGAGATCGGTTTGCCTGTGGTGGTCAAGCCCATGGATGGCAACCAGGGCAAAGGTGTCACAGTTAACATCAGCACACGGGATCAACTCTTTGCAGCCTACGAGGCGGCGACCGAATTCCGGTCGCACATTTTGGTGGAAAAGTTTTTGCCTGGACATGACTTTCGCCTGCTGGTGGTTGGCGACAAACTGGTTGCTGCCGCCCAGCGCGAAGCGCCGCAAGTGGTGGGGGATGGACGCCACACCATTCAGGAACTGGTGGACAGGGTGAACCGTGACCCCAAGCGTGGCACCGGCCATGCGACATCGCTCACCAAAATCCGCTTTGATGCCATTGCACTGGCTTGTTTGGAAGATCAGGGCTTGGCCGCAGATTCGGTTCCTACCTTAGGACAGCGTGTGGCACTGCGTCGCAATGCAAATTTGTCGACCGGCGGCAGCGCGACCGACGTCACAGATGACGTGCACTCTGAGGTGGCTGCGCGTGCCATCACCGCTGCAAAGATGGTCGGGCTTGATATTTGTGGTGTGGATGTTGTTGCTGAGAGCATCCACCACCCGATGGAAAAAACGGGTGGCGGGATTGTCGAAGTCAATGCAGCACCTGGTTTGCGCATGCACATTTCACCGTCCTTCGGCAAGGGGCGTGCGGTGGGTGAAGCCATTGTCAAATTCATGTTTGGCAGCAGTGGCAATGGGCGTATACCCTTGGTTGCTGTGACTGGCACCAATGGAAAAACCACGACCGTGCGGTTGATTTCACATCTGTTGGCACAAAGTGGTCTGTGCGTCGGCATGACCAACACCGACGGTGTCTACATTTCTGGTCAACGCATTGACACCGGTGACTGCAGTGGTCCCAAAAGTGCACGTAACGTGTTGCAACACCCCGATGTGGATGCGGCAGTGCTGGAAACTGCACGCGGTGGCATGCTACGAGAAGGTTTGGCGTTTGACCGATGTGACGTGGCTGTGGTTACGAATATCGGCACGGGCGACCATCTGGGACTGAACTACATCACCACAGTGGAAGACTTGGCAGTGCTCAAACGGGTGATTGTCAAAAACATTGCCAAAAACGGTATCGCAGTGCTGAATGCAGCTGATCCGGCAGTGGTGGCCATGGCCAAACATTGCCCTGGTTCCGTGATTTTTTTCGCCATGTCGCGCCATCATCCGGTGCTGGAAGCCCATCTGGGGCAGGGGCAACGTGCGGTCTACGTGGAAAGCGGTTGTGTGGTGGCCGAGCACGGCACACAAATACACAAAATCGCGCTATCTGATATACCCGTCACGCGGGACGGATGTATTGGCTTTCAAGTCGAAAACGTGATGGCATCGGTGGCCGCAGTCTGGGGACTCCGCGTTAATTGGGGCGTGATAGAAGCCGGTTTGTCAAATTTTCAAAATGACAGTGACAACGCTGCCGGACGCTTCAACATGTTTACCTACCGTGGTGCCACCATCATTGCGGACTACGGACACAACCCCGATGCCATGTCCGCGCTGGTGCAGGCTGTCAACAACATGCCCGCCAAGCGTCGTTCGGTGGTCATCAGTGGGGCAGGTGACCGCCGTGATGAAGACATACGTCAGCAGACGCTGATTCTTGGCAAGGCGTTTGACGAAGTGGTGCTTTACCAGGATCAGTGCCAGCGTGGCAGAGCTGACGGTGAAGTGATCGCGCTGTTGCGTGAAGGCCTGAAGGGGGCCACCCGTACCGAAACTATTTCTGAAATTACCGGTGAGTTTCTAGCCATCGATACCGCCATGGACAAGTTACAGGCGGGTGATTTGTGCCTGATTCTGGTGGATCAGGTGGAAGAGGCCTTGGCACACATCCGCTCAAAAGTCAGCGCATCAGAGTCTCAGTGAACAGCGTCAATTGACACGTGCCGAGGTATCCCTTGGCATCAAAACTTTGCTCTGAAAAACAGATGCGGTCTGTTTCATAACGAACCACGCTGCAGGCGCGTGTGCCGTAGTCTGTCAGCTTGACAAAAGCAGCCGAGAGAGAGCGCTCAAAATCAAGCGGGATGCCGGTGGCTGGCAGGGCGGCATCGGCGGCCAGATTAGGGTTTTGTAGCAACGCCATCAGGTCGTCATCGCGCGGTCGCTCCTGCACCAGCAGCGTTTGCAGGCCCTCTTTGAGCGCCGTCAACTTGGGCCAAGGCGTTAAAAAATCAGCATTGGACACCGCGCCCAAACCTTCTTCAAAATGGATGAGTCTGGCATGTCGACTTTCCAGCCCCATTAGGTCCTTTCCATCAAATACCAACAAGTTGAACGGGTTGTAATCCGCACAACGACCGGCCAACTCGGTCAGGTAGTCGGCCACGTTGCGGTTGCCTTGCAAAAAACTACTGACCAATTCTCCGCGGGACGGCGCAAGGGCACGCATGTTGGCCGGATCGCGGTAGTTGGTCAGAGCAGCCAGCCTGCCGCTTCGGCTGACGCCTAGCCAAGTGCCGCTGGCTTGCAAATCCCGACCTGCCAAAATGTCTGCGTCTTCCCACCAAGCCAGCGCTGCAGTGGGACGTGCGTAGTACTCGTCCCGGTTGGCGATC